>DASQMK010000304.1:0-15742 GCA_035645575.1 Metabacillus sp. | reverse complement strand
TTTTTGTTAATCGAAATTAACGTTGGCACGCTTGGTTTTGTTTAGTTTTCAAAGAACTTTTTTGTTACTTCATCAAGAAGCGACTTTAATATAATATCACGAAACATTTATATTAGTCAACAACTTTTTTAAAGAAGTTTTTTCGTTTCACTTAGTCTTTTTGAAGACGAATAATAATATACCATGTGTATTTGAACATGTCAACAGTAAATCAAAAAAATAAAAAGCAACCAGAAAGAAAGGTATTCCCCTCCTTCCTGATCGCCCTATGGAATTTGCTTTTAACTAACAATAAACATTTTTATAATAATCAATGCAGCTAAGCCTGGGATTCCTAATATCCCTGAAATGCTTGATGTAATAAAATTTATAGGTATATGTAAATCTATGCTTGTACCAAAGGCATTTACAAAAAACAATAATAGCGCCCCTATTATAATCTTTATTGAAAGTCGTCCTAGCACTTGCAATGGACGAATAGGAGCTCCTACAAATAACAAAATCAATATTATTCCACCTATTACAGAAAAAACTAAAATAGGATCCACTAAAACACTCCCCTTTTATCCCTTTTAATAATAAGATATGAAGGGAGCATTAAATTAGAACAAGCTATCTTTATGTGTTTGAATTTTCCCTATTTTTATATTTCGTTTTTTCGCTTCTTTGAGTAGAAAGAAATATTTAGCCTCTGCAATTTTTAAATCATAGAGTACTTCAGGAGAAGGTTCAACACTTTTATCAACTAATTGTTTTTGCCTATTCCACTCTTTTTTCATTGTAAGCAAATTTTGTATTAGTTGTTGATCATATTGATTTCTTAACCAACCTTTTCGGCGAAAAAGCATGGAACATCCTCCTCTATAATTCTCTTCTTCCTTCTAACGCTTTGGATAAAGTAACCTCATCAGCATATTCTAAATCCCCGCCTACTGGTAAACCATGTGCAATTCTCGTAAGTTTAATACCAGACGGTTTTAACAGCCTTGAGATATACATTGCCGTTGCTTCCCCTTCAATATTGGGGTTTGTAGCGAGAATTACCTCTTGTATGACATCATCTTGCAATCTTTTTAGAAGTTCAGGAATCTTGATATCCTCTGGTCCAATTCCTTCCATTGGTGATATAGAGCCATGTAATACATGATATAACCCGTTATATTCCTTCATTTTCTCCATAGCAATAACATCTTTAGGATCTTGCACGACACACACAACACTTTTATCTCGACGCTCATCCTCACATATGTAACAAGGATCTTGATCTGTTATATGTCCGCAAACAGAGCAATAGGTAAGATTTCTCTTCGCATTCACTAGTGCTTTAGCAAAATCAAGCACAACGTCTTCCTTCATATTTAGGACAAAAAAAGCCAGACGAACGGCCGTTTTTGGACCGATTCCTGGCAATTTCATAAAGCTATCAATTAGCTTTGATATTGGTTCAGGATAATGCATGATAATCCTCCTAGAACATTCCCGGTAAGTTCATTCCTTTTGTGAACTGACCCATTGTTTCATTTGTTAGTTCATCCATCTTTTTCAATGCATCATTTGTTGCAGCTAAAACTAAATCTTGAAGCATCTCAATATCATCTGGATCTACTACTTCTTCTTTAATGTTTACTTCTAACACTTCTTTTTGACCATTTACTACGACTGTTACCATTCCGCCGCCAGCAGTACCTTCTACAGTTTTTTCAGCAAGTTCCTCTTGTGCCTTCGCCATATCCTTCTGCATTTTTTGCATTTGCTTCATCATTTTTTGCATGTTTCCCATACCGCCACGCATCATAACTTCATTCCTCCAAGTTTAATCTTTTATTTCAATTAGTTCATTTCCGACTAACTTTCTTGCTTCAGCAATAAGTGGATCTTCCTCACCACTTGGCTGATTTTGATCTTCATCCTTTTGATCACTTAAAAACTCTTTCCTTATTTTAACCCAATCATGCTCGGGAACGCCAACCATTTCCATGCTTTTACCGACAATCTCTTGTAAGATCACTTCTAAGTTGGTACGAACATTATTGTTATTTTCTGCTACCATCTTACAATGAATTTCAAACTTAAATTTTAGTACAAACGCATTCTCTGAAGCTGCAACCGGCTCGCTATCATTTAAAAGAGCCGCATGTGATACTTTGTTCTGACGTCGAAGCATCTCTAATAGCTCTGCCCATCGTCCTTTTATAATCTCTAAATCTTTTCTCGTTGCAGACTTTAGGATTTCTTGAATTCTTCCTTCTGGCGTTTTATAGCCACTTTTCATAGACCTTTGCTTTGGCTCCTTTGAACCAGCTGTTCCTTGTTGCAGGGCTGTAATCCCTTGTTGTTTTAGTCGATTTACCTCTGATTGTAAACTAGTTATTTTTTCTAGTAAAGACTGATACTCTTCTTGATTGTATTGAGATGCATTTGTTGTTTGTTGACAGAGCTTTACAAGGGCAACCTCGAGGAAGACACGCGGATGATTTGTCCATTTCATTTCTTGCTGGCTCTTACTTAACAACTCGATAATCTCATATATTTCGGAAGATGGTATTTCCTTTGATAATTGAATAAAATGATCATCTACTGATACACGCTCTAGAACATCTTCCAATGTTGGTGCTGTCTGATACAATAGCATATCACGATAATAAAAGATAAAGTCCTCAATAAACCTGCTTGGGTCTTTTCCTTGAAACATTAATTGGTCCAATGCTTGCAAAGCAACTGTTACATCTTTCTGATGGATTGCTTCCGCGATTTTCCCAATCATCTCCTGCGATACTGATCCTGTTATGAGTAATGCCTCATTTAATGTTACTTGATCATCACTATATGAAATGGCCTGATCAAGTAAACTCAATGCATCACGCATACCACCATCAGCCGCTCTTGCAATAACATCAAGTGCTGCATCTTCTACATTTACCTGTTGGTTATGTATTATCTCTTTCATTCTTCCTACAATTGAAGCAGCTGTTATTCTGCGAAAATCAAATCGTTGACAGCGAGAGATAATCGTTAAAGGAATTTTATGAGGTTCAGTAGTAGCTAATATAAAGATGACATGCTTCGGTGGTTCCTCAAGAGTTTTTAATAAAGCATTAAAAGCTCCAATTGATAACATATGAACTTCATCGACAATATATACTTTATATTGTACGGCTGATGGAGCATACTTCACTTTATCTCTAATATCTCTTATTTCATCTACACCATTGTTTGATGCAGCATCAATTTCAATCACATCTGATATGGAACCGTTCGTAATTCCTTTACAAGCAGCACACTCATTACAAGGCTCCGCTACCGGTGCTTTTTCACAATTGACTGCTTTTGCAAAGATCTTTGCTGCACTAGTTTTTCCTGTTCCACGGGGCCCAGAAAAAAGATACGCATGTGAAAATTTATTTTGTAATAGGGCATTTTGTAAGGTTTTAGTGATATGTTCTTGACCAACCACATCATGGAATAGCTGTGGCCGAAAAACACGATATAATGCTTGATAACCCACAAAAACGTCTCCCTTCTTTTTCATCTTCTTTATTATAACAACCATTGTTGCTTTTACAAAGTTGTTTCTAAGAAAAGCGCAAGGCGCCTTGATTAGCCCCGACAGGCAGTTACTTACGCGACGTCCTGTCGCTCTAACTGCACTTACACGTCCTGTGCTTCGGGTCTAGGCGCTGGAGCTAGACACTAAAACTAAGTACAAACTTTTCTTACCTTTTAAAATAATCATAGCTTGTCTCCAAGTCCTAACAACAATCTTAAAAGCACTATACTTTTTGATGGTAAATAAAAAACTCACTCAAAATGAGTGAGTTTATTTAAAATATTAACTGCCGTGCACCTTCCGTCGATTAGCCACCATAGGCGTTACTTAAGCAGTTAGCTCGGCTCAGGCAACCCTGCGGCACATGAGAGCTTCCACTTAATGCTGCTTCCTTCCGGACCTGACATGGTTCATGGATTCCCATTGCGCAGGACCCAAGCGTCAACACCACTTACTTAAGGCAGCCCTACAGTGAGCTAACCTCTAGAAGGGATTCGGCCTCGCTAGAGCGGATTGCGAGTACAGGGCACCGCTACCTCCCCGCTTAGCACGGCAAAATTGATACCATATTTAGTTGCATCGTTAAGTACGACGCATGTATAAGTATATATCCTAATAATATAAATTGCAACTTCTAGACGATGTAAGTTTTTGTCAGGATTGTTTTTTTTGTTTTTTCCGTTCTCTTAATTCCCTGAAAAATAAGCTTAGCATTTCACTGCACGCCTCTTCTTCAATTCCTTTTGTTACCTCAACCTGATGATTAAACCTTTCTTCTTGCAAAAGATTCATCAATGTACCTGCACAGCCTCCCTTAGGATCAGTGGCACCATAAACAACCCGGTTAATCCTCGAAAGAACGATCGCTCCCGCACACATTGGACATGGTTCTAGGGTAACATATAACGTTGCATTTTCTAATCTCCAAGAACCTATTTTTTCACACGCTTTATCTATCGCTAATATTTCCGCATGGGCAATAGAACGTTGCTCCGTCTCTCGTAGATTATGCGCTGATGAAATAACAGTATCATCTAATACAATGATCGCTCCAATAGGAACTTCCCCTACTTCCTTCGCCTTTCTCGCTTCTACTAAAGCCAACCTCATATAGTATTGATCATTCAATTAAATGTATCCTCCTTATTAAGAAAAGCGCAAGCCCCCGTTTAGCAACGTATGAACTGGATCACTCCGTATGAGATAAAGGAAACACGAAGAGCACAAGCGTCGATGTTGACTTATCGTAAGGAGGAGTGTGAAGTTCACTAGTTGCTTGGCGTGGAGCTAGACACTAAAACGAAGTACAAGATTTTATTTTCTTACCTATAGAAAAAGAACAATTGTTACATATTAATTTTATGTTAAGTTAAAGTCACTATTGATTGAAAAGGAATGCATGATACTCCTTTAAAAAGGGTAAAGTCAAAGTGGAATTTCACAGCCATTAAACCAGTGAGGAAGCTCACAACTGACCGTCCAATAAAAGCGATATACCTGAAGCAAATCAACATCAAAAAGGAGAAAAGCTGATATGCATCAAACTAATAAACAAGCACTTCTTATTATAGACATGATTAATGACTTCAACTTCATGCATGGCCCTATCTTAGCAGAACAAGCTGAAGCAATCTCCCACAATATTCTTTCACTAAAAAATAAAATGAAAAGAGACAACTGCCCGATTATCTATGTTAATGATCATTATAACCTATGGCAGGCTAACTTTGAGAAAATTGCTCAAAAGTGCAGTAATTCCTTAAGCGAAAAAATCATTCACCGTTTATATCCAAACGATGATGATTATTTTTTAATAAAACCAAAACACTCTGCATTTTATGGGACTGCCCTCAATACATTATTATACAGTCTTAACATAACTAAACTTGTGATCACAGGAATAGCTGGAAATATATGTGTCCTTTTTACAGCGAATGATGCCTATATGAGGGAATATGATATTACCATTCCTGCTGACTGTGTTGCATCAAATAATAAAGATGATAATGAATTTGCTTTAAAAATGATGGAAAACACCCTGAAAGCCACAATTATTCATACAGAAAAATAAATTAACATGCATCAAGCCTTCTCATCATATGATGTATAAAAATGTTTTTGAGGAGGACAAACATGCAAATACATACTGTCCAACAAGGACAAAACTTGTATGGGATTGCACAAGCATATAGTACTACAGTAGAGGAAATTATTCGGACAAATGAAATTCCAAACCCTAATAATTTGGTTATCGGTCAAGCGATTGTCATTCCTATCAAAGGCAGGTTTTATTGGGTACAGCCTGGAGATAGTTTATATGCTATTGCAAGGAGATTTGGGATTTCCACATCAGATCTTGCTAGGATAAATAACATTCCCTTAAATCAACCCCTTTCTATAGGAGTAAGACTCTACATTCCTGAAGGTGCGAAAAGATCAGTTGAATCTAATGCTTATATTGAACCAAGAGGCACAAGTGTTCCAGCCAACCTTGAACAGGCTGCTAGAGATGCTGCACCATATTTAACCTATTTAGGACCGTTTAGTTTCCAAATTCAACGGGACGGGACTCTTAAAGAACCGCTTTTAAATAATTTCCCGCAAATCGCCAGGCAAAATAATGTCACATTAATGATGGCCATTACTAATTTAGAAAATGATCAATTTAGTGATGAACTAGGGAGAATTATTTTAACGAACACAGAAATACAAAATAAACTTTTAAATAATATCGTAACAACAGCTAAAAAATATGGTTTCAGAGATATTCATTTTGATATGGAGTACTTAAGGCCGCAGGATCGTGAGGCCTATAATCAATTTTTACGAAAAGCAAAGGCTCGTTTCAATCAAGAAGGCTGGCTTCTTTCTACAGCTTTGGCACCTAAAACAAGTGCAGGACAAAAAGGCCGTTGGTACGAAGCACATGATTATAAGGCACATGGGCAAATAGTAGATTTTGTTGTCATTATGACGTATGAATGGGGATATAGTGGTGGTCCGCCAATGGCTGTATCCCCTATAAATCCAGTTAGAGAAGTTCTAGAATATGCTATAACCGAAATGCCAAGCCGTAAGATTATGATGGGGCAAAACTTATATGGCTATGACTGGACACTACCATATGTTGCAGGTGGACAATATGCTAAGGCCGTTAGTCCTCAGCAGGCTATTCAGCTTGCAAGTACAAATAATGTGCCAATCCGATATGAT
Organism: Metabacillus sp.; assembly: GCA_035645575.1. Lineage (GTDB taxonomy): Bacteria > Bacillota > Bacilli > Bacillales > Bacillaceae > Metabacillus. Next base: position 8,982 of record DASQMK010000304.1, on the reverse strand, counting down.
CAAGATGCTCAGGCTCCTCATTTTAATTACAGAGATGCAGACGGAAAAGAACATAAGGTTTGGTTTGAAGATGCTAGATCGATTCAAGCAAAATTTGACTTAATCAAGGAGCTGGACTTACGCGGAATAAGTTATTGGAAGCTCGGTTTATCCTTTCCTCAGAACTGGCTGTTATTGGCTGATAATTTTCAAATTGAAAAAAAGTAATGTTAATAGAAAGAGGTACTCACCATTGGATGAGTACCTCTTTCTTTGATTTTTTAATGGTAGAAAAGTCTGTACATGAAGTGAAAAAATAGAAAATGTAAACAATCCCTTAAATCAATACTCAAAAGGAGTGTTGCGTGGTAAAATGAAATTTGTCGATTTTTAGTATTGGTGTTTCGTTTTAAAGGAGGACCCATGATGAATATACCCTTTATTACTGTAGAGGGACCGATTGGTGTTGGAAAAACATCTTTATCAAAGGCAATAGCTAAATACCACAATTTTCATTTATTAAAAGAAATTGTTGAGGAAAATCCCTTTCTTGGAAAGTTTTATACAGATATTGAAGAATGGAGCTTTCAAACGGAAATGTTTTTTCTTTGCAATCGATATAAGCAATTAGAAGACATTGACAAAAAGTTTCTCCAGGCAAATAAACCGGTTGTAGCAGACTATCATATTTATAAAAACCTTATCTTCGCAAGACGCACCTTAAAGCATAAGCAATACGATAAGTATTTGAAAATCTATGATATTTTAACAGATGGTATGCCAAAACCTAATATTATTATTTATCTAACCGCTAGTCTTAACACATTACTTACACGAATTGAAAAAAGGGGTCGTGAAATAGAACATCAAATTGATCCCCAATATTTACAGCAGCTTTTAGAAGACTACGAAATTGCTATGTCACAGTGGGAAAAAGAAAATCCTTCTATTCCAGTTATTCGTTTTAATGGAGATACATTGGACTTTGTTCAAAATAAACAAGACTTAACATATATATTCAAGACATTGGATCAGTACTTGCAAAAAGGAGCAACGATAGATGAATTTACGCGAAAAATATAAAATTCCTCACAATGCAGTCATTACGATAGCTGGTACTGTAGGTGTTGGAAAATCTACAATGACAAAAGCTTTGGCAAAAGAGCTGGATTTCAAAACCTCCTTCGAAAAGGTAGATTCAAATCCATATTTAGATAAATTTTATGCAGATTTTGAAAGATGGAGCTTTCATTTACAAATTTATTTCCTTGCTGAACGTTTTAAAGAGCAAAAGAAGATTTTTGAGTATGGTGGAGGTTTTATCCAAGATCGTTCAATTTATGAAGATACAGGGATTTTTGCAAAGATGCATTATGAAAAAGGAACAATGTCTGAGGTTGACTATGAAACCTACAAAAACCTTTTTGATGCGATGGTGATGACTCCATATTTTCCACATCCTGATCTTCTTATTTATTTAGAAGGAAGCCTAGACGATATTTTATCTCGTATTAAACTTCGTGGACGTCCGATGGAACAGCAAACACCAATCGAATACTGGACAGAGATGCATCAAAGATATGAGAATTGGATCAATAATTTCAATGCATGTCCTGTTCTTCGTATTAATATTAATGATTATGATATTATGGAAAATGAACAATCCATTGAACAAATTATCGAGAGAATCGGTTATTTTATTGAACAAACGAAATTTCTAAAAAAATAAGAGGATGACATAAAGGTTTAAGTCCCTTTATGTCATCCTCTTTTTCATGTTTGAGTTCGCAAACTTTGTCGTTATATAAAGTGTTGGAATTGATTGATCTTCTAAGTTTAGAAAGTATAAAAAAAATCGTTACGGTTCAGTAACGATTTTGAATCAATCTCCCACATTTTATGCGCTAAATATGAGAATAAATTTTAAAATTATGGAGGAGGAAAGGGGATTCGAACCCCTGCGGGCTTTGACACCCCTGTCGGTTTTCAAGACCGATCCCTTCAGCCGGACTTGGGTATTCCTCCGTATTGACAAGATATAATTTATCATAGGATCTATATGCTTGTCAACATATTTCAAAAACTTTTTTAAAGTTTTTTTACATAAAATTATCATGCCTAAATTTGTAAAAAGTTATTCTAAAAAAAGACTTCTTATCCCATCAAACTGATTAAGAAAACCTTAGAAAAGAGAATACTAAAAGGGAATCAAAAAAGACTCCCTTTCAATATTGTTTACTCTGCCATACTAATTCTTTCTTTATTTCCCATATAAGGTCTTAATACCTCAGGAATGATCACTGATCCATCTTCCTGTTGGTAATTTTCTAAAATAGCTGCAACAGTTCGGCCAATTGCTAATCCTGATCCGTTTAATGTGTGAACATGCTCAACCTTTGCTTTAGGATCTCTTCTAAATCGAATATTTGCTCTTCTTGCTTGGAATGCCTCGAAATTACTGCAAGAAGAAATTTCACGGTATGTTCCATAGCTTGGAATCCAAACTTCTATGTCATACTTTTTAGCGGCTGTAAACCCTAAATCTGCTGTACACATGCTCATTACTCGGTATGGAAGCCCTAATAACTGAAGAACCTTTTCAGCATGTCCTGTCAGCTTCTCAAGCTCCTCATATGAATCCTCCGGTTTTACAAAGCGAACAAGCTCTACTTTATTAAATTGATGCTGACGAATTAAACCTCTTGTATCTCTTCCTGCAGATCCAGCTTCAGAACGGAAATTTGCACTAAAAGCTGCATAGCTGATTGGAAGTTGTTCGACATTTAATATTTCCTCACGGTGTAAATTTGTCACAGGAACTTCAGCTGTTGGAATTAAGAAATAATCTTCACCAGCAATTTTAAACGCATCTTCTTCAAATTTTGGTAGTTGGCCTGTTCCTGTCATACTATCTCGATTCACAATGAAAGGTGGAAGGATTTCTGTATAACCATGCTCCTCGACATGAAGATCTAACATAAAATTAAATAATGCTCTCTCTAATCGAGCACCTAATCCACGATAGAAAACAAAGCGGCTTCCTGTCACCTTTGCTGCTCGTTCAAAGTCCAAAATTTCTAAACCATCTGCAATCTCCCAGTGTGGTTTTGGTTCAAATTCAAAGTTAGGCAGTTCTCCCCATTTTCTAACCTCAATATTGTCATCCTCTGTATCTCCTACTGGAACACTTTCGTGAGGAATATTAGGAATAGATAGCAGAAGCTGATCTAGTTCTGCCTCAACTTCACGCAGTTGATCATCAAATCCTTTTATTTTCTCCCCAACCTCTTTCATTTCCTTGATTAAGTGGTCAGCATCTTGCTTTTCTCTTTTTAATTGAGCAACTTGTGCTGAGACTTCATTTCTTTTGCTTTTTAATTCTTCCGTAGAAGCAATTAACTCTCTTCTTTTTTTATCAAGTTCTTCAAACTTTCCAAAATCAGTTAAATCTTCACCACGTTTAGATAGCTTTTCTTTCACATCTTCAAGGTTTGTGCGTAGAAATTTAATATCCAACATAATTTTTGCTCTCCTTTTCATTTAAGCATACTTTCTGATAGTAAAAACAAAAAACTCCCGTCCCCAAAAAAGGGACGAGAGTTACCCGCGTTGCCACCCTAGTTAAGAATACACCTTGTACTCTTCACTTAATGAATAACGGTCATAGCCGGAACCGCCTACTTTAACTGTTATTAGTTCAGCGATTCATTCAAGGATGGATTCACAAGCATCTATCACCGATTTTCACCAACCATCGGCTCTCTATAGATAGAACATCATGTTACTAGTTCCTATCAACACGTTTGCTTATTTGATTTTGTATAAAATAATTTACTATAAGTTTGCAGTAGTCGCAAGTTTTTATACATTCATTTGGATTCTTTTACCATATTGATGAATAATTGAGTCATTCGATTATCATCTGTTAACTCAGGATGGAATGAGCATCCAAGGAATTGTCCTTGCCGAGCTGCAACGATTCGACCGTTATGCTTCGATAGGATCTCCACATCTTCTCCGACCTCAACAATATGAGGAGCACGGATAAAGACTCCAACAAAGTCTTCACCAACACCAGTAATCATCAATTCAGCCTCAAAGCTATCCTTTTGTCGTCCAAATGAATTACGCTCGACTGTTACATCTAATAGTCCTAAGTGTGGCTCATCATAACCAACAATATTTTTAGCCATGAGAATTAATCCTGCACAAGTACCAAACATAGGCTTTCCAGATGCAGCAAATTCTTTTAATGGCTCCATAAAACTGTATTTATCGATTAGGCGTCGCATTGTTGTGCTTTCTCCACCTGGAATGATTAAGCCATCAAGGTCTGCAAGCTGATCAACCGTTTTAACGATAACTCCCTCAGCCTCACACGCTTCTATTGAGCGAATATGTTCTCTTACAGCACCTTGTAATCCTAATACACCAATCTTTAGCATGTTAAAAACTCCTTTTTATTACCAACCACGCTCTTGCATTCTATGCTCAGGTAAAAGACTAGAGATTTCAATTCCTTGCATAGCTGATCCAAGTCCTTTAGAAAGTTTTGCAATTAGTTCGTAATCTTGATAATGAGTTGTAGCTTCAACAATAGAACGTGCAAATTTAGCTGGATTTTCTGATTTGAAAATACCTGATCCAACGAATACCCCATCAGCACCTAGCTGCATCATTAACGCAGCATCAGCTGGAGTTGCTACACCACCTGCTGCAAAGTTAACAACCGGTAATTTTCCTTCTTTTTTAATTTGAAGAAGCAGCTCAAAAGGAGCACCTAAATTTTTTGCTTCCGTCATTAACTCATCTTCACTCATTCCAACTACTTTACGAATTTGAGCATTTACCTTACGCATATGACGAACTGCTTCAACGATGTTCCCTGTTCCTGGCTCACCTTTTGTACGAAGCATGGAAGCACCTTCTGCGATACGACGAGTTGCTTCACCTAAATCTCGGCAACCGCAAACGAATGGTACAGTAAAGTCACTTTTTAATAAGTGGTACTCTTCATCAGCTGGAGTTAATACTTCACTTTCATCAATGTAGTCTACACCCATTGCTTCAAGGACACGTGCTTCTACAATATGTCCGATACGTGCTTTTGCCATAACTGGAATCGATACAGCATTCATTACTTCCTCAACAATTGTTGGGTCTGCCATTCTGGCTACGCCACCTGCCGCACGAATATCAGCTGGAACTCGCTCAAGTGCCATTACAGCAACTGCACCAGCTTCCTCTGCAATTTTAGCTTGCTCTGCATTTACAACGTCCATGATGACGCCGCCTTTTTGCATTTCCGCCATTCCTCGTTTTACACGGTCAGTACCTGTTGTATTACTCATTATGGTTGTCCCCCTTATGTAATGTCCTATAAATAGGATTTGTATTAGATTTAGTAAAAATTCATCTACGCTATATTTTATCCTAAGTTCTAAAAAAATCCTATCAAAATTCATATAATTAGTAAAACAATTCCTATATATTTTACTATTCTATCATTTCTTATATAATAATTTTCTATTATAGCTTAGTTTTTATGATACGAATACTTTTTTTGTGCTTTTAGTCTATAGAAAAAGACTCCCTATAAAGAGAGTCTTTTCATCGTAAATTAAAACCAACCTTTTACTGTATCAGATACTGTACCCCATAAACCTCCGAAGAAGCTTCCAATACCTCTCATAGAGAGAACAAACCAGTTAGCCTTTTCGACTGTTTCATTTGTTACAAGGTCAACTTGAGAGAGTGTATCACTTTTAATATTAGTTAAAGCTTGACCTTCACCCTCATATTTAACAATCATTTTCCCAACAACATGATCTTTTTCAACTGGTGCCGTTAATTCGCCAGCTTTAGTTAATTGATCTTGGTCAATTTCAAATGATGGTTTATAGGCATCTTCTTCACCATTTTTCACTACAAGTGTTACTGCATCCTTTGTATGAATAGATACTGTGTCTTCTTTTCCTTTTACTACAGGAATTGTTGATTGTTTTTCAATTTGATAATTGGCTGGAAATACTTCTTTTACTGAGAAATTATTAAATGCATAGTCTAACATTTTTTCTGTCTCAGGGAAGCGTGGATTCTTCACATCCCCTTCACTACCTTTAGCATCCATAACAACAGTTATGATACGCATGCCATTTTTACTTGCTGTAGCCGTAAAACAGGACCCTGCAGATGAAGTTGAACCTGTTTTCAAGCCGTCTACACCTTCATATCCATAAACTAGTTCCGGAAGCATCCAGTTCCAGTTTGGCATTTCAGTTGCATCATCTGTACCTTCTCTAAAGGTTTTTCTAGGTATACTTGCTGTTTCTAAAACCTCAGGAAAGTCTTGAATTAATTTTTGAGAAAGTAAACCCATATCTCTCGCAGACAGCTTACTTTCTGCATTAGCATCTGTCCCTTCAGGATGCATCCCTAGTAAATCTTTATTTTCTAAGCCTGTCGCATTCACAAACTCATAGTTTGTTAAGCCTAATTCTTTCGCTTTGTCATTCATCATCTTTACAAAAGCTGTTTCAGATCCTGCAATTAATTCTGCTAAAGCAATTGCCGCACCATTAGCAGAGTAGATCGCCATTGCCTCGTATAATTCTTTCACGTTATAGCTGCCATCTAGTCTTAAAGGTACATTTGAAAGATTCCCATTTTGTGAGATTTTAAAAACATACTCACTTGGTTTATAGGTTTGGTCCCAGCTAATTTTCCCTTCATTGATCGCTTCTAGAACTAAATATTCAGTCATGACCTTTGCCATACTAGCAATAGGAAGTTTTTCATCAATGTTTTTCCCATAAAGGATTGTTCCAGTAGATTCCTCAATAATAATAGCTGAGCTTGCATTTACTGAAATTGGCTCTGCCGCTCGAGCAGATGCAAAAGGAAAAAGAGTTGAAACAATAAATGTTAAAGCAAAAAGAGTTGTAATCAGTTTCTTCATTCTCACGTTGTACACTACCTCCGATTTTATTTTATCTATATGAAAACTCACTTAAATTTTTAAACAACAAAATTGATTTTATCATAGAAAGGATAAAAAAAATAGACAGAGTCATAGACTCTGTCAAATGTTCTAGTTCTGTCATATTTCAATTCAATTTTAATCCAAAAGACATATTATAACGAGTAATTTGGGGCTTCTTTCGTAATTTGAACATCATGTGGATGACTCTCTTTTAATCCTGCTCCAGTCATTCGAATAAATTGTGTATTCTCTCTAAGTTCTTTAAGGTTCTTTGTTCCACAGTAACCCATTCCAGAACGAATACCGCCAACTAATTGATAAATTGTATCTGCTAATGGCCCTTTATATGCAGTTCTTCCTTCGATTCCCTCAGGAACAAATTTTTTGTTGTCCTCTTGGAAATAACGATCCTTACTTCCTTTTTCCATTGCAGCTACAGAACCCATTCCACGATACACTTTAAAACGTCTTCCTTGGAAAATTTCAGTTGCACCAGGACTTTCGGAAGTACCGGCAAGTAAACTTCCTAACATCACAGCATGGCCTCCAGCTGCAAGTGCTTTTACCATATCCCCGGAGTATTTAATTCCTCCATCCGCAATAATAGCTACACCATGTTTTCTTGCTTCAGTAGCACAGTCATATACAGCTGTGATTTGCGGTACACCAACTCCAGCAACAACACGAGTTGTACAAATAGAACCAGGACCAATACCTACTTTCACAACATTTGCACCAGCTTCAATTAGTTCTCTTGTTGCTTCAGCAGTTGCAACATTACCTGCAACAATATTCAACGTTGGGTATTCCTTACGAATAGCCCTTACTGTTTCAATAACACCTTTTGAGTGACCATGTGCGGTATCCACTACGATTGCATCTACATTTGCTTCAACTAGCTTTTGAACTCGAACCATTGTGTCAGCAGTCACACCAACAGCTGCAGCGACTACAAGACGTCCATGTGCATCTTTAGCTGAGTTAGGGAACTCAATCACTTTCTCAATATCTTTAATCGTAATAAGCCCTTTTAAGATTCCATTACGATCAACAAGAGGAAGCTTTTCAATTTTATGCTTTTGCAAAATGCTTTCTGCTTCTTTAAGGGTTGTCCCAACATCAGCTGTTACAAGATTTTCCTTCGTCATAACATCGCTAATTTTGATGGAATAATCTTGAATAAATCTCATATCACGGTTTGTGATAATTCCAACTAATTTTTCTTCTTCGGGGTTATTTACAATTGGAACACCTGAAATTCTATATTTACCCATTAAGTGCTCTGCATCAAATACTTGATGATCAGGAGTTAAATAAAATGGATCTGTAATGACTCCTCTTTCAGATCTTTTTACTTTGTCTACTTGCTCTGCTTGCTGTTCAATCGACATATTCTTATGAATTACACCAATTCCACCTTGTCTTGCAATAGCAATAGCTAATTCAGCCTCTGTTACAGTATCCATACCAGCACTGATAATTGGGATATTAAGCTTTAGACTAGGTGTTAGCTCAACACTTAAATCCACATCTCTTGGTAATACCTCAGATTTTGCTGGCACTAATAGAACATCATCAAAAGTTAAACCTTCTTTAGAAAATTTTTGTTCCCACATTAGTAAAATCCCCCTCTATTCGGCAAAATATTATTAGTAGATTATCAACATGTTTTCATACTGTCAAGGAAGGAGGAAAGAGTTTAAATATTTTGAATTGATTAATTGGAGTGTACAATTTATGCCAACGTTATATTGGGAACGCTTACTATCTTATCATTCAACTCAAATTATCCAAAAAAAATTAGAAAAATGTTATCAAAAACTTGAGCATGAAAACTCGAGTGCTTTGTCATATGATAATTGTTACCGATTTATTTACTTTCTTAAACATGGTGAAAATTTCTTTTTACAAGCAAATCAATCACCACATGCCATCCAACCCATTTTACTTTTTTATGGAATATCACAGCTTTTAAAAGCATGTCTCATAATAAAGGATCCCAATTATCCATCAACATCATC
>DASQMK010000303.1:0-6881 GCA_035645575.1 Metabacillus sp. | reverse complement strand
GATATTATGACAGGAATTGTTCAACGTATCGATTCCAAGTTTATTTATGTGAGTTTAGGAAAAATTGAGGCACTCTTACCTGTGAGTGAACAAATCCCTAATGAAACATATAGACCACATGATCGGATAAAAGTATTTATCACAAAGGTAGAAAAAACAACAAAAGGTCCACAGATCTTTGTTTCAAGAACACATCCAGGTCTGCTTAAAAGATTATTTGAAATTGAAGTACCTGAAATTTATGATGGAACAGTTGAGATTAAATCTGTTTCACGTGAAGCAGGAGATCGCTCAAAAATTTCTGTTCATTCTGACAATCCTGAGGTTGATCCAGTTGGCTCATGTGTTGGACCTAAAGGTCAACGTGTACAAGCGATTGTAAACGAGCTTAAAGGGGAAAAAATTGATATTGTCAAATGGTCACAAGACCCGGTGGAGTTCGTTGCGAATGCTCTTAGCCCTTCTAAAGTTGTTGAAGTTTTAGTTGATGAAGAGGAAAAAGCAACGACAGTCATTGTCCCAGACTATCAACTTTCATTAGCAATTGGAAAACGCGGACAAAATGCACGTTTAGCTGCCAAATTAACTGGGTGGAAGATTGATATTAAGAGTGAATCAGATGCTGAAAAAGCAGGGATTTATCTAGTTCAAACTAATAAATCAGTTTTAGATGTTGATGATGATGACGAACCACTTTTGACAAGTGTACAAGAACCTGAGCTTAGTGAGTAAGAGGTGAAATCACATGAACAATCGCAAAATTCCTTTGCGTAAATGTGTCGCAACAGGAGAAATGAAAAATAAAAAAGAACTAGTCCGCGTTGTCCGATCAAAGGAAGGCGATGTTTCAGTCGACTTAACCGGTAAAAAGAACGGACGAGGGGCCTATATTACTCTTGATAAAGAGAGCATACTTCTTGCAAAAAAGAAAAATATTCTTGCCAATCATCTTAAAGCTAATGTTGATGAAGCGATTTACGATGAATTAATTCAATTGGCTGAGAAGGAGAAGCATTAAATAGATGAAACAGCAGCAACAATGGACGTCCTTATTGGGCTTAGCAAATCGAGCACGAAAAGTTATTTCGGGAGAGGAACTTGTTGTTAAAGAAATTAGACAACAAAAAGCTAAGCTTGTTCTTCTTTCACAAGATGCATCCGCTAATACAATGAAAAAGGTAACAGATAAATGCAAGTTTTATCAGGTCCCCTTTAAAATGGTTGAAGATCGCTACCTATTAGGGCAAGCAATCGGGAAAGAAGCGAGAGTCGTTGTAGCGGTAAATGATGCAGGCTTTGCTGCAAAGTTAAAAACCTTGCTCGATTAATATTCTTGGGGGTGAACGTATGTCAAAAATGAGAGTATATGAATATGCGAAACAAACAAATGTATCTAGCAAAGACATTATTTCTACTTTAAAAGGAATGAATGTCGAAGTAAATAATCATATGTCAACAATCGAAGACGATGTAATTACAAAACTTGATCAAAAATATAAAGCTTCAAACAATGAAAACACAAAAAATGAATCAACAAAGAAACCGGGGAAACAAGTGGATAATACAAATAAAACAAATAACGAACAAAAGCCTTCTAATAATAAAAAACAAGCTCCAAATCATCAGAATAAGAAATCAAATCAGCCTGGAAACAAAGGTAATCAAAAAGGGAAAAAGAATAACAATAACAATAACAAGAAAAACAAAGGTAATTATAATGCTCCACAACTTAAACCGAAAAAAGAACTTCCAGAGAAAATTACGTTCTCTGGTAGCTTAACTGTAGGTGAATTAGCTGGTGAGCTTGGAAAAGAACCTTCAGAAATTATTAAAAAGCTTCTACTATTAGGTACAATGGCTACAATCAACCAGGAGCTTGACAAAGATTCGATTGAGTTAATTGCTGGTGAATATGGTGTAGAAGTCGAAGAAGAAATTGTGTTTGAAAAAACAGAATTCGAAAAATATGAAGAAGAAGATCGTGAAGAAGATTTACAAATACGTCCAGCTGTAGTAACAATCATGGGACACGTTGACCATGGGAAAACAACTCTTCTTGACTCTATTAGAAACACAAAGGTTACAGAAGGAGAAGCTGGTGGTATTACACAACATATTGGTGCATACCAAATTGTTGCTAATGATCAAAAGATTACCTTCTTAGATACACCAGGTCACGCTGCTTTCACTACTATGCGTGCTCGTGGGGCTCAAGTAACAGATATTACAATTTTAGTTGTTGCAGCAGATGATGGAGTAATGCCTCAAACGATTGAAGCAATCAACCACGCTAAAGCAGCAGAGGTACCAATCATTGTTGCGGTTAATAAGGTTGATAAACCAACTGCAAATCCTGATCGTGTTATGCAAGAATTAACAGAACATGGACTAGTACCTGAAGCATGGGGTGGGGATACTATCTTTGTACCTGTTTCAGCTTTAACGGGTGAAGGTATTGATGAACTTCTTGAAATGATCTTATTAGTGACAGAAGTTGAAGAGCTAAAAGCGAATCCAAACCGTCGAGCAACTGGTACTGTAATTGAAGCACAATTAGATAAAGGCCGTGGATCTGTTGCTACACTTCTTGTTCAAAACGGTACTTTAAAAGTGGGCGATCCAATTGTTGTAGGAAATACATTTGGTCGTGTTCGTGCGATGGTGAATGATCTTGGTCGTCGGGTAAAAGAAGCAGCACCATCTACTCCGGTTGAGATTACTGGTTTAAATGATGTGCCATTAGCTGGAGACCAATTTATGGTGTTTGAAGATGAAAAATCAGCTCGTCAAGTTGGGGAAGCAAGAGCTCAGAAGAAACTTGATGAACAACGAAGTGAAGGATCTAAATTAAGTCTTGATGATTTATTTGAACAAATCAAACAAGGTGATATTAAAGATATTAATTTAATTGTTAAAGCTGATGTTCAAGGTTCTGTTGAAGCTTTAGCAGCTGCACTGCAAAAAATTGATGTTGAAGGTGTACGTGTGAAAATTATTCACACTGGTGTTGGTGCAATCACTGAATCTGACATTATTTTAGCAGCAGCATCTAATGCCATTGTGATCGGGTTTAATGTACGACCAGACGCAGGAGCTAAGAAAACAGCTGACGTTGAAGAAGTAGATATTCGTCTTCACCGTATCATTTATAAAGTTATTGAGGAAATTGAGTCTGCAATGAAAGGGATGCTTGACCCAGAATTTGAAGAAAAAATTATTGGTCAAGTGGAAGTACGTACAACATTTAAAGTTTCTAAAATTGGTACGATTGCAGGTTGTTATGTAACAGAAGGGAAAATTACCCGTGATAGCGGAGTACGCTTAATCCGTGATGGTATCGTTATTTTTGAAGGGGAAATTGATACACTTAAACGTTTCAAAGATGATGTAAAAGAAGTGGCACGTAACTATGAGTGCGGGATCACAATTAAAAATTACAATGATGTCAAAGAAGGCGACATTATTGAAGCATATGTTATGGAAGAAATTGAGCGTAAATGATCGGATATGTTGATTGTGAATGTTTAATTTATGACTCACAGTCATTAAAAGATAAAAGAGCCGTTTTACAACGAGTTCTAACTAGAGTCAAACAAAAGTATAATGTTTCTATTTCTGAAATTGATTTTCAGGATACATGGCAACACACAAAGTTTGGAATAGTAGCTATAAGCACTTCAAAAGTACAATCAGAAAAAGAGTTACATCGTGTGTTACAATTTATCGATTCGTTTCCAGAAATAGAGCGAACAGTTACAACGTTTGAATGGTTTTAAGTTAAGAGGTGATAGACATGAGCTTAAGAGCAAACCGTGTCGGAGAACAAATGAAAAAAGAATTAGGGGATATTATTGGGCGCAAAATAAAAGACCCAAGAATTGGTTTTGTTACAGTAACGGATGTAAATGTTTCCGGTGATTTACAAATTGCAAAAGTCTTTATATCCGTTTTAGGTGATGAGGAGCAACGTCAAAACACATTAAAGGGTCTTGCTAAAGCCAAAGGGTTTATCCGCTCTGAAATAGGCCAACGGATTCGCCTTAGAAAAACACCTGAAATTCAATTTGAATTCGATGAATCGATTGATTATGGAAATCGAATCGAAACTCTGTTACATGAGTTGAATGTGGAAAATAAAGAGGAGGAATAACTCCTTTCAAAGGGATAGACACCTTCGTCTATCCCTTTTTTAGTATTATTCTTAGTTGACTTTTACATTGTGAATGTTTTTATATCAGAAAGTCGGAGGTAATAAGATGGAAGGTGTGCTTTTATTAAATAAGCCCGTTGGGATGACATCACATGACTGTGTTGCAAAAATGAGAAGGCTCGCAAAAACAAAAAAAGTAGGTCACACAGGAACTTTGGATCCGGATGTTACAGGTGTACTTCCAATATGTCTTGGAAGGGCAACAAAAATAGTTGAATATTTAACCGCAGCCACGAAAACATATGAAGCAGAAATAACAATTGGTTTCTCAACCACAACCGAAGATGCATCAGGGGAATTAGTTGAGAGAAAAAATGTTGAATCTCCGATAACAAAAGGAGAAGTTGAACAGGTTCTCGAATCGATGATTGGCACGATTGAACAAATTCCGCCAATGTATTCGGCTGTAAAAGTGAAAGGAAAAAAACTTTATGAATACGCTCGAGCTGGTATTGAAATAGAAAGACCGGCCAGACTCATTACGATTAATGAGCTAACTATATTAGGGGATGTGAAGTACAGAGATGATGTAGTAACATTTCGTTTTCGAGTGACATGTTCAAAAGGTACTTATGTTAGAACATTAGCCGTGATGATAGGGGAAAGACTAGGCTATCCTGCACATATGTCACATCTTATTCGAACAAAATCAGGAAATTTTGATTTGAATGAGTGTTATACATTTGAGGAAATTGAGGAAGCTGTTGAAAAAAACGTACTCCAGAATTACCTACTATCTATTGGGGACGCGCTAAATGATTTGCCGAAACTAATAATCCATGATAATCTAGCAGAGAAAGTGAAAAATGGAGCTGTATTAGAGTTGCCAACTCATTTTCAAAATATAGAAGCTGGTTCTCCTATTGCAATTTACAATGAGAATCAACAATGTCTAGCTATATATACAAAGCATCCTACAAAAAGCCACCTTATGAAGCCAATAAAAGTCTTATATATTGAGGCATAAGGTACTTTTTTATGTGAATGAAATAGAATTTCAGCATTAAAAGCGAAAAAGGTGAAGTTGACTGTGAAACTAATTAACCTGTCCCACCCACATCATATAAAACAAGTGGAACAACCGGAGATGGTCATGGCACTTGGATACTTTGATGGAGTCCATAAGGGGCATCAAAAAGTAATTCTAAAGGCGAAAGAAATTGCTGAAAACACAGGGATGAAAAGTGCCGTCATGACATTTCATCCACATCCGCTTGTTGTTCTTCGAAAACAACAAGATATTGATTACCTAACACCTTTAGAGGAGAAAATCGAATTAATCGAACAACTAGGTGTTGATATACTATTCGTTGTCGAATTTACAAAAGAATTTGCCGCTTTATTACCTCAACAATTTGTTGATGAATTTATAATTAATCTTAATGTAAAACATGTAGTGGCAGGATTTGATTTTACATATGGTCACTTAGGTAAAGGAACGATGGAAACTATGCCATTTCATTCAAGAGATCAATTTTTACATACTACTGTTGAAAAATTAACGGATCATGATCGAAAAGTAAGTTCATCACTTATACGTGAAGTTATTCGTAGTGGAGATGTAGCATATGCCGAAACCCTGCTTGGTCGACCTCATTTCGCCATGGGAATAGTTATCCATGGAGATAAAAGAGGTAGAACAATTGGTTTTCCAACCGCAAACATCGACGTTAAGGAAAATTATTTACTTCCGCCAACTGGTGTATATGCAGTTTCAATTTTAATTGATGGTCAAGCATATGAAGGTGTGTGTAATATTGGTTATAAACCTACGTTTAAAGATGAAAAGCCGCTAAAACCAAGTATCGAAGTTCATATTTTTGACTTTCATAACGAAATTTATGGGAAAAAAGTAGCTGTTTTTTGGTATAAACGTTTAAGAAGTGAGCAAAAGTTCCATAATATAGAAGAGCTTATTGGACAGATTTCAAAGGATAAAGCAGCAGCTGAAGAATTCTTTCAAAAAAAGACGGTTTAGTCCTTGCAATATCTGTTGAAAAATAGTATTCTAATTGATGTAGTTTAAAACCATTGCTTGGCAATTCGATTCACCAACGATTGCTCGGTAATTGGGGTTTTGCAAATTAAGGAGGTGAAAAGGATGGCTATAACACAAGAACGTAAAAATGAACTAATCGCTCAATACAAAACACATGAGTCTGATACTGGATCTCCAGAAGTTCAAATTGCTATCCTTACTGAAGACATCAATAATCTTAACGATCACTTACGTGTTCACAAAAAAGACCACCATTCTCGTCGCGGTCTATTAAAAATGGTAGGTAAACGTCGTAACTTACTAACTTACCTACGTAATAAAGACGTAACTCGCTATCGTGAGTTAATCAACAAGCTTGGTTTACGTCGATAATTACTTTAAAAGCGGGATTTCTCCCGCTTTTTTAGTGTATATAAAACTGAAAAAGAAATAAATGAATCTAATTATTTTATGGTTGGGACAATATTAAAACCACAAAGATATGGGAAATCTATTTACATATAAAAACTATATTGATATGTTGAATTTAAATGGTTCATACTAATACATAATGTGATTAAAAAAGAGAAGGAGTTTTACATATATGGGACAAGATAAACAAACGTTTTCCATAGACTGGGCTGGTCGAAACTTAACAGTTGAAATTGGCCAGCTTGCAAAACAAGCAAACGG
>DASQMK010000302.1:0-4430 GCA_035645575.1 Metabacillus sp. | reverse complement strand
TCAAGAAAACTTGATGCATGTACTGATTTAGCAGCACTTCTTGAAGATAGCATCATTGATCACCCGCCACTTTCAATTAAAGAAGGCAATATTATTAAGGATGGATATCATCTGCAATTAGATCAGTATCGAGATGCAAGTCGTAATGGAAAAACATGGATTGCTCAATTGGAGCAGCAAGAACGTCAAAAAACGGGAATAAAGTCCTTGAAAATAGGTTATAACAAAGTCTTCGGCTATTATATTGAGGTTACAAGGGCAAATCTACATTTATTAGAAGAAGGCATGTACGAAAGAAAACAAACTTTATCAAATGCTGAAAGATTTATAACTCCAGCCCTAAAGGAAAAAGAATCACTTATTTTGGAAGCAGAAGAGAAAATTGTTGAGCTTGAATATCAAATATTTGTTGAAATTCGAGAGAAAATTAAACAATATATTCCTAGATTACAAGAATTAGCTAAACGATTAAGTGAGCTGGATGTTTTACAATGCTTTGCAACAGTTAGTGAAAACCGTCATTATTGTAAGCCGATGTTTTCAAAAAATAATGAGCTTTTTATAAAAGATGGTCGTAATCCTGTTGTTGAAAAAGTGATGGATTCTCAAGAATATGTAGCAAATGATTGTTATTTCAGCCATGATCGTCAGATGCTGCTTATTACAGGTCCGAATATGTCTGGTAAAAGTACGTATATGCGTCAAGTTGCATTAACTGCGATATTAGCGCAAATTGGTTGTTATGTGCCTGCTTCTGAGGCTGTCCTCCCGATTTTTGATCAAATTTTCACAAGAATTGGAGCGGCAGATGACCTCATTTCTGGTCAAAGTACCTTTATGGTGGAAATGCTTGAAGCAAAAAATGCAATTGCTCATGCTACATCACAAAGCTTAATTCTTTTTGATGAGATTGGGAGAGGTACCTCTACCTATGATGGAATGGCGCTTGCTCAGGCAATTATTGAATATATTCATGAATATATTGGAGCAAAAACATTATTCTCAACTCATTATCATGAGCTGACGATCCTTGAAACACAACTGAGCTCATTAAAAAATATTCACGTAAAAGCAATCGAAGAAAATGGTAAGGTTGTGTTTTTACACAAAATTGAAGAGGGTGCAGCAGATAAAAGCTATGGCATTCATGTCGCAGAGCTTGCTGAGCTTCCAAGTCCGCTCATCCAGCGTGCAAAGGAAATATTAGCTGAATTAGAGGAAGATCGTATAGATACAACTCCACCCAATAAAAAAGAATCCATTGGAAAAGAAGATTCTTATAAAGATTCACAGCTTTCTCTATTTCCTAATGAACAACCTGTCCAAGTAAAAGAGCCGGTTTTGACAAAAAAAGAAAAGACTGTTCTCGAACTGTTAAAATCCATGAATCTGTTAGAAATGACACCTCTTGATGCAATGAATGAACTTTACCAATTACAGAAAAAGGTAAAATAGGATTAGATACTATCATATATATAAGGCGGTGAAATCATGGGAAAGATAATTCGTCTTGACGATATGCTTTCAAACAAAATTGCGGCTGGAGAAGTAGTAGAGCGACCAGCATCGGTTGTCAAAGAATTATTGGAAAATGCAATTGATGCAAATAGTACAGTTGTTGAAATAGATGTAGAAGAAGCTGGCTTGAGTAAAATACGGATCGTGGATAATGGGGATGGAATAGAACCAGATGATTGTCTCAATGCTTTTCACCGTCATGCCACAAGTAAAATTAAAGATGAAAATGATTTGTTTCGTATCAGGACATTAGGATTCAGAGGTGAAGCTTTGCCCAGTATTGCCTCTGTATCCATATTAGAAATGAAGACAAGCACTGGGGAAGGTGCAGGTACACATATTATTTTATCGGGTGGAAAAATTGAAAAGCACGAATCGACCTCTAGTAGAAAAGGCACAGACATCATCGTAAGAAACTTATTTTTCAATACACCAGCTCGTTTAAAATATATGAAAACTGTTCACACAGAGCTTGGGAATATAACGGATATTGTCAACCGAATTGCCCTTGCACATCCAGAAGTTTCCATTCGATTAGTTCATAACGGTAAGAAGCTCCTTCATACAACTGGTAACGGAGATGTTCGACAAGTATTAGCGTCCATATACGGACTGTCCATAGCGAAAAAAATGAAAAAACTTACGCTAGAATCATTAGATTTTGAAGTTAATGGTTATTTAGCATTACCTGAACTGACACGAGCTTCACGAAATTATATTTCAACGATTATTAATGGTCGCTTTATCAAAAATTACCCTTTAGTGAAGGCGATCCAACAAGGATATCATACTTTATTACCGATTGGACGTTTCCCTATTGTCTTTTTAGAAATTAACATGGATCCATTGCTGGTAGATGTTAACGTACATCCATCAAAACTTGAAGTTCGGCTTAGTAAAGAAGCGGAATTAAATGAATTGATAACGAATGGGATAAAAGATGTCTTTAGGCAGCAACAGCTTATACCGTCTGTGGAAATTCCAAAAACTAAAACAGTAAAACCATCTGATGAACAGCAACAATTTTTATTTGAACATCATGCAGAAGCGGTGACAAAAAAAGCTCCGACATATTTCGATCCTATCCAGAGCTCATATGTAAAGGAAACAATCAAAACTCTACCTGGTGAAGAATCTCTTGACGATTTGGCTGAAAATGAAATAGACCAAAATATAGAAACACCATCAGACGATCTTAAATATGTAGAACAAGTACCTGAAATTGAGCCTATTAATGATGTTACTCCACATGTTGAAGAAAAGGAAGAAGTTATTGAGCAAGAAGATCGTGTTCCTCCTTTATACCCGATTGGTCAGATGCATGGAACATATATTTTAGCTCAAAATGATCAAGGTCTTTTTATCATTGATCAACATGCTGCACAAGAAAGAATAAAGTATGAATTTTATCGTGAAAAAGTCGGTCAAGTTCATTCTGAGGTACAAGAGCTTTTAGTTCCTTTAACTTTTGAGTATTCGAATGATGAAGCAATGATCATTGAAGAACACTTAGATACATTAGCAAAAGTTGGGATTTTTTTAGAACCATTTGGTCGTAATAGTTATATTGTTCGTTCACATCCACAATGGTTCCCAAAAGGTGATGAAGCATCCACAATCGAAGAAATCATTCAGCAAGTGCTCGATGAAAAAAAGGTAGAAATTAAAAAGCTTAGAGAAGAAGCGGCGATCATGATGAGCTGTAAAGCATCGATTAAAGCAAACCATCACCTACGTAATGATGAAATTTTTGCTTTATTAGAGACGCTAAGAAAATCATCTGATCCCTTTACATGTCCACATGGTCGACCTATTATTATCCATTATTCGACATACGAGATGGAGAAGATGTTTAAGCGTGTGATGTAGCAGTATTTAGAGGTTATCAAAAAATAACTTGCCCACCTTTTGCCCACTTAACTATTTAGATAACGTTCTAATTTCATAACGTTTTCTTCTTCATATTTTTTGGTTATATGAAGATAAACATCAGCTGTCATATTTACTGTTGTGTGTCCCAATCTATCACTCACAAATTTAATATCTGCACCACTTTCCAATAGCATAATTGCATGCGTATGACGTAAGCCATGAGGGGATATGTGGTGTAGATTGCATTTTTCTAAAATCGAGTTAATGACCTTATTTACTCCAAATGTACCAAAGGCTTGACCGTTAGGGGAGGTTATCATAAACTCGGATTCTTTGTATTTTTCGCCATATTTTAGTTTGTTTTTCTTTTGCCAAGTTTTATACTGTTTCAATTCAGAAATAAGTGTTTCATCAATACCAATTTTTCTAATACTAGAAGTAGTTTTTGGTTTTTTTACACCATTTTCATTTCTGGACTTAAAAATGTTAATCTCTTTTTTATCAAAATCAACATCATCCCAACTTAAGGCCAACAATTCTCCTTTTCTCATTCCAGTTCTAATTAGCATAGAAGCTATTATATAATGATGAAAATGTGATTGTTTTGCTGCTTCAATAAAAATATCTACTTGTTCTCTTGTCAGATAGTTAATTTTCTTGTCATTAATATCAACATCTTTTTTTATAGACATATTCTGAAATTTATTATGAGTTAATATCTCTAACTCCACTGCCTTATTTATTGCAGTGCAAAAAATAGAATGAATTGTTTGTACAGTACTCTTGGCATATTTTTTTAATAAATCATTTAAAAATTTTTGATAATCGATTCGAGATAATTGATTAATTTTATAGAATCCTAAGCTAGGTATAATATGATTCTCAATATATATTTTTCTTGTTTTAAGTGTATTTGTTGCACATTGAGATCCGTAAACATCAATCCATTGATTAAACCAATCCTTTAATATTAATTCCTTGCTTTTGATTATTTGATGTTGATTTAGATAAAACATTTTTTCGACTTCAGCTGCTTCGAT
>DASQMK010000301.1:0-2588 GCA_035645575.1 Metabacillus sp. | reverse complement strand
TGGTTCAATACTTCTTCTTCACTATGTCGTATATCAAGACTAAAAATCGCCTTCCGCGGGATAACATTCGAGATATTAGGCTCTAAATTGATTTGCCCTACTGTGACAACGAGATCAGGTGACACTTCTTTGCCTTTTTCGATGAGAACTTGAATCATCTTGGCTGCTGCATACATCGCATCCTTTCGCCACGCCATCGGAGTTGTCCCAGCATGATTACTCTCTCCATCGACTGTGATCGTGTACCTCCGTTGACCAACAATGTGACTAACAATACCAATGGATTTGGATTCTTTTTCTAAGACGATCCCTTGCTCAATATGCATTTCAATAAAACACTCAAGATCGTTTCTCTTCGGTTTGCAGTGGTTACCTTGACCAAACCCAGCTTCATTCATTGCCTTAACAAAGCTAACACCCTGTGAATCTTTCACATTTATGACGTCTTCCAGTTTTTTCGCACCCGTTATATTACTTGAACCCCAGTATGTTAATGGGAAACGACTTCCCTCTTCCTCACAAAGAGATACTACTTCAATTGTTTTCTTCGGTGATCCACAATGTTCATAAAGATATTGAAGAGCAATAATCCCAGCAATGATCCCATAAGCACCATCATACTTCCCGCCATCTCTTACTGTATCGATATGTGAACCCGTGAGAATTGCTTTCGCATCCTCATTTGTACCAGGGAGCCTGCCAAATAAATTCCCTACATCATCATAATACGTATGCAGGCCAATATCCTTCATATACCTTTTAATACCTTGTTGAGCTCCCTGCCACTCTTTTGAATATAGCAATCTCGTTACACCATTACGTTCAGTTCCACCATAACAAGCTAACCACTCGACCATTTCTTCAATTTGCTCGAATAAGGCAGATGATTTTTTTTCATTTTCAACCAATTCAATCCCCCCTATTCTTTTTTCTATCATTTAATGTTATATTTATTGACATAGGTAGTAATATGTTTCTATTTTAAAACAATCGCATCTCAAAATCATGTACATAAATGTAGAAGAACAGATAAATTCTTTGGTTATTTTAACTAAAATTAAGTGTAACATAATGCTGGATACGTAAATTTTCTAACAAAGGATGACGAACATGAAACTAAGTGAATTAATGAACTTACCTATTTTTTCAGGGACTACATTGGTCGCCGGTGCACAAGGTTCAGATCGCGAAGTGAACACTGTAAATATGATGGACGCTCCTGATATTATTCACTTTTTAAAACAAGACGAATTACTCGTTACCACTGCTTTTCATTTTAAAGACGATCTCACCTCATTACTCACACTAATAGAAGCAATGGAAAAACAAAATTGTTCCGGATTAGGAATCAAAACAAAACGATTTTTGCAAGAAATACCCCAAGAAGCTATTAACCTAGCAAATAAACTACATTTTCCATTACTAGAACTTCCTGTTGAGACGTCGTTAGGTGATATTGTTAATAAGTCACTAAGTCATATACTTGACATTCGAACAAACGAGCTGCACCAAGCGATGGAAACTCATCAGCAGTTTACAGATCAAATAATGAGCGGACAGGGAATTCAAAAGATCATTGACAACGTCTCAAACTTAACACAATTACCTGTTTATCTATTAAATGATCATTTAATGCCAATGACCTTTTCAAATCGTACTTATCCTTTATTTTTACATTTAGAGACACTTTTATATAATGGATTTTCTTTTCACCTATCAGCATCATCTTTAACAACCTTTACTTTGTTAGATGAAAAACAACATACCGTGACTTTATTCCCTGTATATACACACAAACAATATCACTATCTTTGTATTTTAGGATTAATCCCCATCTCAGATCGAGCAACGATTTTAACGATTAAACAAGCAACAAATGTGATTGCATTTGAATTAATGAAGGAAAATGCATTAAAGCAACATACAAGGCGTATTCAAAATGAGTTTTTCTCTAACTTCATTAATGGCACATTTTCAACCTCAGATGAAATTATTAGTCGCGGAAAAGAATTTGGACTTAAAGAGGATCAACGGTATATTTGTGCAGTTGGAGAGATTAGTGAAGAAGATAAAAAACGATCTTTTATGCAATATCAAACAGAAACAGATTCTATTTACGACACGATTGAATTTGAACTTCAAAATAGCAATGAAAAAATCCACCTTTTCACAATGGATCAGACATTTATCCTATTATTAGAACTTAGAGGTGGATGGAAGGAAATCGAACAGCCTTTTTTAACATTATTAAAAAGGATTCAAATGAAAATTTCAGCACGTCTCAAAAAGAACCTTTCATTCGGGATCAGCATGTACGCTGAGGAGCTCACACATGTGACAGTGTCATATAAAGAAGCAAAAGATGCTCTTTATCATGGTAATATGTCAGGCAAAAAGCAGTTTATTGAGCTATATCAACCGAAAAAAGTTCCAGAAATCCTCAGGATGATTCCTTACGAGCAATTAAAGAAGTTTTATGATGATACATTTCAGTCATTTACTGATGAAACAAAAAAAGACCACCAAGTCTTATTACACACATTGTCTGTTTATCTTGAAACTCATTGTCAGCTATCTGAAACCGCAAA
>DASQMK010000300.1:0-4555 GCA_035645575.1 Metabacillus sp. | reverse complement strand
ATCACGACCTGCTAGATCGATAGCAGCACAACGCTCAAATGTTAATTCAATGTTTGCACGTTCTGCAGCAATTAATGCATTGACAACACGATCAACATTACCACCAGCTAAATAGTGGCTTTCAAGTTGGTTTGTTGTAACATCAAGACCAGCTTTGTGAGCCTTAATCAACGGATTTACAACACGGCTCGGAATAACTCGACGTAATCTCATTCCAATTAAAGTAAATATACTAATTCTTACACCAGCTGCTAAAGCAGAAATCCACAGTGCAATTGGTACGAACGTAAAGAAAACACCTAAAAAGATTAAACCTAAAATAACAAGCCCAATTAATAAAATGGCAGATGCATCCATTGTAACATTCCTCCTAATTTCTTAATTATCAATCGTTTAATTCTCTCACAACAATACGTGAGCCTTCAACTTTTACCACTTTTACCTTTTGCCCTTTTGTAATATACCCACCTTCAGTTACAACATCAAGGCGTTCATCATTAATAATTGCTGTTCCTGATGGCCTTAGTGTAGTTAAAGCTATACCTTCAAAGCCTACTAACTCATGTCTAGAAACATTTGAAACATAACCGCCTTCAGTATTTGTTGAGTCACGCAATATTAGCTTTTTAAAGATATTCATACGCTTTCCAAACACCTTTACTAATAGGATAGATGCTGTAACCGCTACAGCAAAAGAAATCAATAATGATATCGTCATATGAACAAAATTACCTGAAGCAACATATAAACTACCAATGATGCTAACAAATCCTAGAATACCTAATATACCGCCTGGTACAAAAAATTCAGCTATGATGAAAATAACCCCTAATATAAAGAGGATAATGGATTCCATCCCGGCTAGTCCAGCTACTAGGTGACCGTAGAAGAATAAAAGCAGTGCAGAAACCCCCATAAAACCAGGGACCCCAAAGCCCGGAGAATACAGCTCTACAACTAAACCTAAGCTTCCTATTGATAAAAGTATTGGTACAACAACCGGATTTGTAATAAACCGGGCTATTTTTTCAGCAAAGCTTTCCTCAGCTTCAATCACTGATGCTCCCTGAAGGTTTAGCTCAGTTAACAAGTCAGTTAAGTCAGTAGCCGTTCCTTCCGCATAGCCCACTTCCACTGCTTGCTTTGTTTCAAGTGTTAGCAAGTCTCCTTTTCCAGCACCATATTCAGGTATATCTACATCTTTATCAGCCATGGCCAATGCATATTTCGGGTCACGACCATTACGTTCAGCTGACTCCCTCATTTCGGATAACCACAGGGATTGAGCTTTGTCATCAGCTGCATTTCCATCTCCGGTAATAATAGCAGCAGATCCCATTTGACTTCCTGGTGCCATATAAATTTGATCAGCATTTAGCGCAATATAAGCTCCAGCCGATATGGCCCTTCTATTTATATAGGCTGTTATTGGGATCTCACTGGACCGAAGTGTATCAGCAATTTCCATTGCTCCATCTACTGCACCACCTAGCGTATCAATTTCAAGAACAATATGATCTACCTTTTGGGTTGTTGCATCTGAAATGGTTCTTTTGATATATTGAGACAGCCCTTTTTCAACAGTTTCTTCGACTGGAATAACGTACACTTTTTGATTTGAATCAGCTTTAACAATCGCTTGATACCCTTGATAAAAACTTAGCATAAAAGCAAAAACAATCAAAAAAAGAAAAAACTGTTTTCTCACCCTTTTCCCCCCCCTCTATTCTTAGATATCTCTGTTAAACTTAGCTTTTGATTTTTGCTCCAAGAACTACACAGTGCTAAAATCAATAATTAACCTATAGAATAGCTTATCAGATAATAATAATACGAATAGAAAAACAAATAGTTTCATTTTATTTTTATGTATACGTTTTCTTTCTCTTTTTAGTCATTTCTTCTTTTATTATGCCTTGAGATATACATTTTTTTCTTAGGATAGCAAAAACACCTTGCACTTAGCAAGGTGTTTTATATCATTTATGATAGCTGTTGTTGCACAAGCTTATTAACAATACTACCGTCTGCTTTACCTTTTACTTTGGGCATAAGTGCTCCCATGACTTTCCCCATATCGGCTTTTGAAGTAGCGTTCACTTCTGCAATTGTTTGTTTTACAATTTCAGAAACTTCTTCCTCGGAAAGCTGCTCAGGCATATAATCGACAAGGATATCAATTTCTGCTTGTGTTTTTTCAGCTAAGTCCAAACGATCAGCATTTTTGAATTCCTGGAGGGAGTCTTTGCGTTGTTTAAGTTCGCGAGAAAGAACCGTCAATTCTTCTTCAGCAGACAATTCATTATTGCCAAGTTTAATTGCTTCATTTTGTAAAGCAGCCTTGACCATACGAATGACAACTAATTTATCTTTTTCTTTGTTTTTCATCGCTTGTTTCATATCTTGATTCAGTTTATCAAGAAGACTCATACGTACACCCTCTTTTAGAATTTGCGCTTTCTAGCTGCTTCAGACTTTTTCTTACGCTTTACGCTAGGCTTTTCATAGAATTCGCGCTTTCTAGCTTCTTGTATTGTACCACTTTTTGATACAGTACGTTTGAAACGACGAAGAGCATCCTCAAGCGACTCGTTTTTACGAACGACCGTTTTTGACATTCTCTTTCCCTCCCTCCGAATACAACCAATCGACATCTTGTAAATAAAACATGTCTACAGATAAACATGTACTTTGACATTATAATATAATGAATAATACAGGTCAACTCATATCATAAAAAGAAATAGGTTTCTTAATAAGTTTGAATCTTAAGTTTATTTTATGTTGAATGCAATTGTTTGATTGTACAAAATAACCAATTTGGTAAATAGATAGCTATCTATTAGTAATCTGATGTAGATACTTCTCCTTTTACAATAGCAACTCCTGAGCTTGCTCCTATTCGCGTTGCACCTGCATTAATAAGAGCTTCAGCACCTTCAGTATCTCTAACTCCGCCTGAAGCTTTAACACCAATGTTTGGACCTACAGTTTTTCTCATTAGTTCGATATCCTTTACAGTAGCACCACCTGTTGAAAAACCTGTAGATGTTTTAACAAAGTCAGCTCCTGCATTGACTGAGAGTTCACATGCTCTAACTTTTTCCTCTTCAGTGAGTAAGCTAGTTTCAATAATTACCTTCGTTAACGCTTTTCCTTTTGCTGCCTCAACGACTGCTTTTATGTCTCGTAGAACAAGATCGTCATTTTTATCCTTTAGCGCTCCAATATTTATAACCATATCAACTTCTGTTGCGCCTTTTTCAATGGCATCCTTCGTTTCAAACGCTTTCGTTTCAGGTGTATTTGCCCCTAATGGAAATCCAATGACTGTACAAACCTTTACATCTGAACTCTTTAATAGACTAGCAGCAGTTTCAACCCAGGTTGGATTTACACAAACGGATGCAAATTGATACTCAATTGCTTCCTGACATAGCTTTTCAACGACATCCTTTGTTGTATCTGCTTTCAAAGCAGTATGGTCAATCATATTCGCTATTTTAGACATTATGTATCGTCTCCTCATTAATAGTTGTCCGACCTCTTACATCTTAACATTTATTTAGTATAAAAACGAGTACAAAATTAATTTGTGCTCTAAATCTTCTTTTTATCAAAATTTATACGATCTGTTCGTAAGAAAAGCGCAAAGGCCTCGATCACCCTAGTGCAAATAAGACGGTTTAGAATAAAAGGTGTTCTTTGCCTTCAATTCTAAATTAGCCAGACTCTCGAGGTAGTTACATACGCTACATCCTGTCCGATCTATGGCTAGGTGCTGGCAGTCAAAAAACGCGACGTCAATCTCCAAGACTGCACTTGCACATCCTGTGCTTCGGAGCCGGATGCTGAAGCGCTTATCCACAATCGATACATTTTATAGTACGCTAAGCAAATAAAAAGGCTAGCACTTTAGATGCTAACCTTCCTTCTATCATGATGTTAAACGAATTTCTTCGGGTTGCTCCAAATCATCCATAACTTTTACAAACAGACCTTCATTATAAGGATAGCCAGCTTTCGTAAGTTTTACTTTCACAATTTTTCCAACCATTTCTTCTTGTGCTGGTAAAACAACTTTTAAATAGTTATCCGTGTATCCAACATATAAATCTTCATTTGGTTCTTCCTTAAATCGTTCTTCAGGAATAACCTCTAATACTTCACCTTCAAATTGAGAAGCATATTCCTTAGCAAGTTGATTTGAAAGCTCAATTAGGCGATGAACACGGTTATTCTTAACTTCTTCATCAATTTGATCATCCATTCTTGCAGCGGGAGTCCCTGTACGCTTCGAATAAGGAAATACATGAAGCTCAGAAAACTTATATTTTTTAATAAAGTTATAAGTTTCCATAAATTCCTCTTCAGTTTCACCTGGGAATCCAACAATAACGTCAGATGTAATGGCTAAGCCTGGTAACGCTTCTTTTAAACGATCTAAACGTTCAGCAAAAAACTCCATCGTATATTTTCGACGCATACGTTTTAATACTGTATCAGACCCAGATTGAATTGGAATATGCAAATGGCGGACAACTTTATCAGATTT
>DASQMK010000299.1:0-2973 GCA_035645575.1 Metabacillus sp. | reverse complement strand
TGTTTCTTCACCTAATCTTTGTCCAAGCTCTACAAAACCAGGGTTACAGGAATTTTGGACAACCTCTAAAAACGTTTGATGTCCATGTCCTCCTCTTTTCCAACATCTTAGTCTTGCACCATCAACTTCGACAGATCCGGAATCATTAAATTCATCCTTCTCTAAATCTACTTTCCCTTCTTCTAAAGCAGCGGCTAATGTAATAATTTTAAATGTAGATCCCGGCTCATACGTACTCCAAACAGGTAAATTTCGATTATAGATCATTGGATCTACTTCTTTAAAGTTTGCAGGATCAAAGTCAGGTCTACTGGACATAGCCAAGATTTCCCCATTATTAGGATTCATGGCAATCGCAATAATGCCATCTGGATTGTAGGTAGCCTGTGCATTATCCAGCTCTCTCTCCAGAATCGTTTGTACCCTTGAATCAATCGTTAATTTTAAATTATTTCCATCAACAGGTGCTGTATAATCGTCGGCTTCATCTGGCATCCTTTTTCCTTTGGCGTCAGAATAAAATTTCACATATCCCTTTTGCCCTTTTAACTGTTCATCATAATAAGCTTCAAGACCTAATAGCCCTTGGTTATCTATACCAGCAAAACCTAACACATGGGATAGGTAGCTTCCATAAGGGTAATATCTCACAGAATCTTCGGCTATATAGACCCCTTTAATGTTTAAATCTCTTACTTCATTTGCTTTTTCATGTGAAATTTTTCTACCTTCAGGATTGATCCTCTCGATTGATACCTTCTTCGTAATATGGTTATACGCTTTTTCCTCAGACATATTTAATACTGCTGCTAATTGTTTTGCAGCCTCTGCCGGATTCTCAATCTGTCTTGGTACAACATATATCGTTGGTGCACTCATATTTGTCGCGAGCTTCACACCGTTACGATCTAGGATTTCTCCACGCTCAGGCTCAAAAGGAATATTTCTGCTCCATAAATCCTTCGCACCTGATGTCAGTGTATTACCAAGAAAAAATTGAACATATCCTAGACGTATATCAATCACTAAGAAAATAAGAAAACCGAAAAGTAACGTCAAAGCAAGACGTTTTCGAACGGTCACATTAGATACCCGCATATCCTTTATTCCTCCTTGTCTAGGCTCGTTCACATATATATGCTTGTACAAAGGAAGGTAGAACAGAAAACGAGTACCCTGAGACACATCCACCTAATTGATCTTTTACATTGGCTCTTACTTCACTTTTGATTGACCATAAAATCGTCATAGCAGACAAAATAAAAACATAAAAGAACAGGGCCAAATAAATGCCAATATAGGGATTCTATATACTAGAAATCATCTATATTTAATTCTATTTGGGCCCTATCATACTTTCTTTTCCTTATTCAGTTGCTTCACCGTTTTTTTCTTTTATTAATTCATTAGAACTAAGGGTTACCGTTAGGACATCTCCTTTTTTCAAGACCGTATCCTTCTTAATACTTTGTTTTGTGACATACCCAGAACCTTCTGCTTTTATTGATAAACCTAAAAGATTTCCTAGCTTCATCACATCACGTTTAGACCAGCCTGTTAAGTCAGGTATTTTCACATTTTCAGAGGTTTGAATGAATATTTTTTCTTTTGTCATCATCTCTGTACCAGCAGTTGGATATTGCGAGATTACTTCTTTTCCAGTGCCGAGTGTAATTGGGTCTAAACCTAACTCCTTTAACCGATTTATCGCGTCAGTTGGACTTAAATCCACCAATTTAGGGAGTTCAATCCCATCTGAAGTTGTCTTGGACTGGTTATTTGATTTTACTTCTTCAGTTGGTTCTATTTGCAAATATTGCAAACTATTTTTCATGACAGTATTAAAGATCATGGATACAGGTACTGATCCTGCTTTACCTTTTAAATCAGGCTGTTGAACCGCGACATAGACAATAAGCTCAGGATCCTCCTTAGGAGCCATTCCTAAGAAAGAAAAGATATAATTATCATGGCCAGTTAAATAACCTTTTCCATTTGGATTTGGAATTTGAGCGGTTCCTGTTTTCCCCGCTACTTCATATCCGTCAATTCTGTACGGTTTACCAGTACCACCCTCTGCGCTTACAACTGTTTCTAAAATATCGAGCGTTTCCTTAGCTGTTTTTTCAGATATTGGCTGAGAAACAACCTTCGGACTGTTTTCTTTAACAATTTCATCTGTATCTTGATCAACTATTTTTTCAATAACATATGGCTTCATCATTTTCCCGTTATTTCCAATTGCAGTTGCTGCTTGAACTAGTTGAATAGGTGTAACAGCTGAAGCTTGACCAAATGCTGTAGATACTTTATCAATTTCATAATTGTAGTTCATTTTACTATCAGCTTCGTTAGGTAAATCAATCCCCGTTTTTTTCGTAAATCCAAACTTATCTAAATATTGATATAATCTATCTGTTCCTAGCAATTCTTTCGCTAAAATGGAGAATCCAACGTTTGAAGATTTTTGAACACCTTCATCAAAGGTGATAGAACCCCAGCCTCCACGTTTATGGTCGCGTACAACAGAAGGACCAACAGCATATGAACCAGATTGGAAGGTTGCATTGCCATTGTATACTCCTTCTTCAATAGCAGATGCTAGAGTAAAGATTTTCATTGTCGATCCCGGTTCAAACGGATAGGAAATAACATCATTATAATATGAGGTAATGTCCCTTTTATTAGGATCAAAGCTAGGACGCTGAGCCATCGCAAGAATCTTTCCTGACTTAGGATCTGCAACGACAGCGATTATTTTTTCAGGTGAATATTCCTCTACAACTTGATTCATAGAATCTTCTAAAAAAGTTTGAATTTTTTGATCAATTGTTAAATAGACATTATTCCCATTCTTTGGAGCAACAATTTCATCATTGCTATTCGGGAGTTTCCAGTTATAGTGATCCTTTTCAAATTTTATATAACCATTTTCTTCGTGAAGATATTTTTCTAACGTTTTTTCAAGTCCCA
>DASQMK010000298.1:0-2623 GCA_035645575.1 Metabacillus sp. | reverse complement strand
CAGAAA
Organism: Metabacillus sp.; assembly: GCA_035645575.1. Classification (GTDB taxonomy): domain Bacteria; phylum Bacillota; class Bacilli; order Bacillales; family Bacillaceae; genus Metabacillus. The sequence goes on along the minus strand of DASQMK010000298.1, from coordinate 2,617 downwards.
GTGTTGCTAATGTTGTAATTGAACTTACCCATTCTTCAGGTGTTTTTGTTGTCGAAATTGTAAGAGAAAGCTGCTTTCCACCCCAAAAATCCTGAAATTGCTGTTGCTTATATTGCTCATTCATCGCACTTGTTTCATTTTTTTCCTTTCCTAATCCAGCCAATACCGTATAGGAGCCTTCTGTCTCAATAACAGTTGAGGCTAAACCCTTATTCTTAATATCTGTCGCAACAGTATCTGCTCCTGCTTTTGACGAAAAGATCCCACCTTGTACAGCAAAAAGTTGTAATGACGCTGTTGAAGTTGTTGTGCTTGGTGGGGGTTTTTCTTGGCTTTGGTCAGAAGTATCGTTAGCAGCTTGGTCACCAGTACCTACCACATCTGTTGGTGTTGTTGTAGCTGGCATATCTTCATTTGATAAAAAGTTTAAAGCAATATAGCCAAATCCTACTCCTAATCCAACAGCAAGCAATACGATCGTTGCCATTTGTTTTATAGGAAATGAACCAACACTGCGGTTGCTCTTCTTTTTATTAGGATATTGAAATGGTGTCACGTTCTGATTTGATAGTATTTTCTTCTTCTTTGAGGGCATGACAACTTTAGGATCCTCCTCAAAAATAGGATCATCATCAGGTAACATCCACGGAAAATCTTCTTCCTCCTTTTTGGCTGAAGCCATTTCCTTTTCCGCCTTAACCTTTTCTTCCCAAGAGGATATTTGATATTGTTTTGTTGATTCCTTTTTTTCTGCTAAGGGACGGTCCTTTCCATTTATTTTAATTTTCACTGTATCTGAGGTCTGCTTGTCCATATGCCTACCACCCTTCTAATTGCACGAGCATTCATATTGATCTTATGCTAACAGAAGGATAAAAAAAAAGAACAAGACATTTGTCGTCTTGTCCTTAATATTTTCCGCCATTTTCTGACAATCCTCTGCTCGTCGACTCTTCTACCGAGTTAGTAATAGAATTGGAACACAGCTCTCTCAATGGAAAAAAATAATGATATAGAACTGTATCAGGTCTTGACCAAAGAAATAAGCAATTAAAGCGCCTATCACAAGGAAAGGCCCAAATGGAAATGGTTTCCCTTTTTTGATAAAGCCCATCATAATCCCAATCATCCCAACGAATGTCCCAATTAATGTAGCTAGAAAGAAGCATATCAAAACAAGCTTCCATCCTAGAGCGATGCCAAAAACAGCCAATAGTTTCATATCCCCTCCGCCCATACCACCTCGACTAACTAAAATAATGATTAGTGGAACAGTAGTTCCTAAAATTAACCCTGCAAATGGATCCCACCAAGGCTCTGTCGGGATAAAGAGTCTTTCTCCAAAAAATAATAAAAGAAAAAATAGATTCACTTTATCAGGGATAATCATATATTTTAAATCTGAAACAATGACGATCATACATAATGAAATAAGAGACCATGCAATAAACAATTCTTTTGACCATCCCACCATAAGCGGTGAAATCGTAAAAAGAATTGCTGTTATTAATTCTATTGAAGGATATAAAGGTGAAATGGCCGTTTTGCAATTTCTGCATTTTCCATTTTGAGTAAGGTAAGATAGAATCGGAATTAATTCAAGCGCCGATAGCTTATGGTTGCATATTGGGCATGCTGAGCCTGGGAATGTTATGGATTTTTTTAGTGGTACTCGTAGGCCCACGACATTGTAAAAGGAGCCTAGGACTGCTCCTAAGATAAAGATGTAGATATGGAGGATTAAGGTTGCGGGCATTTTTGCAGCTCCTTTTGGAAAGATTAATATATTAAGATCTAAAGCTTTAATAGACGATTAACCCTATTATTATGGTAACCTTATGTTTACATTTTCTAAAATATCACATATGGAATGGTAGATTATCTACCCATAATCAAAAACTGTACACCATCCTTTTAGTACACGACATTATACACAATATCTGTCTAATATATAGAAAAAATTTCACATAGAGACTACATAATTAGACAAATATTGCGCAGGAAATATTACCTATCATGAATATATATTTAAACAAAATATCCAGCAACTTTATTCCTACCAGCTTGTTTTGCGCCTAAATACATCGCTCTGTCAGCATGACGAATAAGAGAAGTGGGATCCTCAGCATCTTCTAGAGCTGTTGCTACACCTAAACTGGCAGTAAGAAAAAGAGCCAATGATTGTGTTGATTGTTGGAGAGAATGATGGATGGTAAAAGGTTTGTTTGCAATTAATTTTCTTACTTCTTCAGCAAAAAGAAGGGTTTCTTTTTTCGAGAAATTTGGTAGAAGAATAACAAACTCTTCTCCACCGTACCTTGCTACAGATCCTTTGTGACCAACAAATTTAGACATTCGATCTGCAAGCTCTATTAACACTTCATTTCCCGCATGATGACCATATGTATCATTCACAGATTTAAAATGATCAAGATCCAATAAAATAAGGGAAAGTGGATCCTTTTGATCTTTTTCTAATGCTTCAAACTCAGTTTTAAGCTTTTTTTCAAAAAAAAGATAATTATTTAACCCTGTTAAAGCACAATGTTCGCTTAGGCGCTTTGTCTCTTCATAATGCCTTGCATTTTCTATCGCAATTCCCAAATAAGCAGACAAT
>DASQMK010000297.1:0-12577 GCA_035645575.1 Metabacillus sp. | reverse complement strand
TAAGCTTTTACGTTATGATAAGGGTGAGAGTCAGGTATAGAGTTATCTATGTATCCTTGAAGATCTGATATCTGTCTCGGGAATTCATTCATGCTTTTTCGTAAACTATCTGTTAATGCTAATCGCGTTGTCGGTGAGCCTCCCGGAGAACGGCCAATTCCAAGATCAATACGATTAGGATACAGTGTTTCTAATACCTTAAAGTTCTCAGCAATTTTATATGGACTATATTGCGGAAGAAGCACTCCACCAGATCCAATACGAATTGAGCTTGTATTTGAAGCAATATGAGATATTAAAATCTCCGGTGATGTCCCAGCAATTCCACTTGTATTATGATGTTCAGCGACCCAAAACCGAGTGTATCCCAGTTCTTCAGATAATTTTGCTAATTGAACTGTTTGTTGAAAAGCTGTACTTGCTGTTTCCCCTTTTCTAATAACTGATTGGTCAAGAATACTTAGCTTTATGATCGTCACCTCTTTCTTAATACTATTCTTTGCCTAGTCTAATATAAGACATTCAGTTTCTCAATTTTCTAGCCTTGGAATGATACTCTTACTGTAGTAAAGGAAAATTTTATTTTTTTAAAATATGTAAGAAATTCGATAGAAACAGATTCTTGCTAACTATATTGAAAAATGAATTGCTCATTTATTTCCAATTTGATATATTAATAGAATAAAAATTCTGAAAAATCGATAAAATAGAGAGTGTGAAATTAGTATGAAGAAATTCTATGTCCTTCTATTCCTAGTGTTAGCAAACTTATTTTGGGCTGGTAATTATGTGTTCGGAGAGTACTTGGTTGCCGAAATGTCACCTCTTCAAATGACCTTTTCAAGATGGTTAATCGCTGTTTTCTTTTTAGTTCCACTTGCCCATTGGATTGAGCGGCCAAACTGGAGGAATGTTTGGAAGGAATGGAAGACCCTTTTTGTTTTAGCCCTGCTTGGAGTCATTAGTTATAATTTTCTGTTGTATGAGGCTTTACAATATACAACTTCACTGAATGCCGCTTTAGTGAATTCAATTAACCCTGCTGTGATTGTATTGTTTTCTGTTTTATTTCTAAAAGAGAAAATATCAATGAAGAATGGGATTGGTTTGTTCGTTTCTCTTATTGGTGTCCTTCTTGTTTTAACAAAAGGTCAGTTACATCTCATTATTCATAACACTTATAATCAAGGCGACCTACTTATGTTAATCGCCATCTTAGTATGGACGATTTATTCAATAATTGGCAGGAAAACAAAAGAGATACCGCCGATCTCAGCAACTTCAATATCCGTCATTTTTGCGTTACTTATTATGCTTCCAATGGTAGTGGTCTCTGGTTCTGACTTTAATTTTCATTTAAGTCAACATGCGATCATGGGTATAATCTATATGGGGATTTTTCCTTCTGTTGGTTCGTTCATATTTTGGAATATGTCACTTCGTCAAATAGATGCGAGTAAAGCTGGGATTTATTTAAATTTAATTACTGTGTTTACAGCTATTTTCAGCCTGCTTCTTGGAAATCCCATAACCTTTGTCCAAATTATAGGTGGGTTGTTCGTTTTTATTGGAGTTTATTTAACCAGTGATAAAGGTAAGAAAGAAAAAGTTAAACAACTTTCAGCATTAGAAACGTAGGATTCTCATTCAATTGTTGAAAAAGAAAAAGTGCTAGGCGTTTATCTACGCTTAGCACTTTTTTTCTGGTTTATTTATAAAATACCTTGTCCACATTGTATTTTGCCTGAAGAGTATTGATGATATACGTTTCATATATTTCTCTTTCCATTGGATCTTCCACTATACAAGCGTCAATACGGTATACTTCATCTCGATGGTTTTTTAATGGTGAAACTGTGTCTTCAAGATGTTTTTTAACTCGTTGTCTTAGTTTTCTTGCTTTGCCGACAAATAGTAGCTCGTCCTGTCTGTTATAAAACATGATCACCCCGCCCTTATCCCTTGGGATTTCATGAAGATCGATAAATCCTTGAATGGATGTGATGACAGGTGTGTTATCTTGTTGTGGTTGTTTTCTTTTGATGATTGATACATCACTTTTTGGTATTTCAATGTTAATCAATTCGACACTTCCTTTAATCGTAGTTGTGAGATCATTTAACTATAGCCTTCCTTTTTATATTACACAATCTTTTTTTTTATACTATCAGAAAGTATAAGATTTTTTTGATGATTGTAAAAGAAAACTAAGGCTTTCGCCATTAGGACTTTGCGCGATAAGCCAAGTTTTTCTAATAATTATATCAGATAACGTGAATTGAACTTTTCTCTTGAATTATGCCATAATGATAGGGAAAATAAAAAAGGGTTTACATAGGAGGAGTAGCAATGGTTGAACATATTGTAATTTTTAAATTTAATGAGACAACAACTGCAGAGCAACAAACCGAAGCGATTCAAAAGTTAAAAGGTTTGAAGAATGAAATATCTGGAATTGTAGATATTCAAGCGGGATTAAATTTTTCAGATCGAAGTCAAGGCTTTGAAGTTGGTCTTACAGTACGCTTTGAAGATAAACAAGCTCTTGAAGCATATGGTCCTCATAAAAAACATCAAGAAGCTGTTTCTTTTTTAAGAGAAATCGGTCTTTCAGACATCATCGTTGTTGATTTTGAAATCTAAATAAGGAGGATGATCGAAGTGTACTATGACTTGATCATCCTTTTTATTTTACCAAGATGTCATAAGAGATAATGCCTGTTTTCCAATCAAAAAGCCGCCAATGGCATAAGCCTCTCCTCGATCTTGAAGTTTTTTTAATGCTGGTTGATCATCATTTATTGTTACGTGATAAGGTTCATAGGTTGGTTTCGTCACAAAAGCATTGTTTAAATAACTAGCTGTTTCATCTAATGCTTGTTTTCCTCTATGCATGACCTCGTATAGAGATACAAATCCGTGCATCACTCCATTATACCGAGAAGCTGTAACTGGAATTTCGTGTTCAGCTAATCGTTTTGCATATACTTCCCCTTCATCACGCAGAGGATCAAATTCAGCAGTAATGATTAGAGCGGGCGGAAGGTTGGAAAGATCGGCAACAAGTGGTGATGTATAGGGATTTGACCACATTTTTTCATCAGGGGTGTAATGTTCTCTTGCCTTTTCCATGACATTTCTTGATATAAAATAATAGCCACTATCATATCTTTCACGGGAAGAAAAAGGAACATCTTGAAAAGTTGTTAAAGGATATAATAAAGCCTGAGCTGTTATCTTTGGTCCGTTTCGATCACGAGACATCAACGCAACGACTGTCGCAATATTTCCACCAGCACTATCACCTGCTACAGCTATTTTAGATGGATCTCCTTGAAAAAGTTCAGCATTCTTTTCGGCCCAAATAAGTGCCTCATAGCTATCCTCTGTTGCAGTAGGAAAAGGATATGTAGGTGCTAAACGATAACCAACTGCAATAACAACACTATTTGTTTTAGAGGCTAAAGCTCGTACAATATTGTCATGTGTTTGAATGTTTCCATATCCCTCTAAAAAAGCTCCGCCATGATAATAAAGAATTATAGGATGCGGTCCTTCTTCCTTTGGTTCATAGATTCTGACAGGTACTTCTGCTCCTTCAGACATAGGAATCGTCATTAGAGTTCGATCAAAGCGAGATTCACCAGATCCTGTAAAGATTTTGGGAGCCCTCATGTCTGACGTAACTAGTCTTTCATTCACTGCATGTAGTAATACACCAGTTTTTACTGGTACTTTTCCAGCTTCGGTGTGACTCCAATATTCCACAGTCACAATAATTCCGATTAGACAAAAAAGGAAAATGACGAAACATGAGAGGATGAATTTCTTTAGTTGTTTTAACATATAGGTGCTGTAATTCGCTTTCCTCCTCTTTTAAATAGAGTCTATATTCTAGTATAATAGAAGATTAATAAGAAAGAGTAAGCCAAATTTAGGAAGCATAGAAAAAACCTTCAATTTAAGGCATTGAAGGCTTACAACATTAAAATTTCTCTTATATCTTCTTCTGTAAGGGTTGAGGACATATCCCCGTTTGATTCAATGATTTCTTCCACAAGATTTCTTTTTTTATCTTGCAGTTCATTTATTTTTTCTTCAATTGTTCCTTTGGACACAAGTTTTAAGACAGTAACAGAGTTTTTCTGCCCAATACGATGGGCGCGATCGGCAGCTTGCTCTTCTACCGCTGGATTCCACCAAGTATCGTATAATATCACGGTATCTGCGCTCATTAAGTTTAGGCCTGTACCACCTGCTTTTAATGAAATAAGGAAGTAATCCCGCTCACCTTTATTGTAGCGATGACAAATCTCAACCCGCTCTTCGGCTGGTGTCTGACCATCGAGATAAAAGTAGGAAAGACCTCTTAATGTAAGTTCATTGCCTATTAGCTCCAGCATTTTCGTGAACTGAGAAAATATTAAAACCCTTCTTCCCGCATTTTTCGCTTCGTCAATGATTTGAAAAAGTTGTTCAAATTTTGCCGAGCTTCCCTTGTAGCCTTCTACAAATAATTTTGGGTGACAACAAATTTGGCGTAAACGGGTTAATCCTGCTAATATACGAATACGATTTTTTCGAATGGTTTCTTTGTCCAAATGTTTTAACGTATCATGCCTAAGCTTTGCTAGATACGCTGCATATAATTTCTTTTGTTCCGGGAGGAGCTCTACTGAGTCTGTTTCATCGTATTTTTTAGGAAATTCATGTAATACCTCTTCTTTTATTCTTCGTAATAAAAATGGCCGTATTCTTCGTGAAATCGTCTTATTATTAAGCTGACTGTATTCCTTTAATCCTAAAAATAACTGAGGGAACACAACATGAAAAATGGACCAAAGCTCTTCTATTGAATTTTCAACTGGGGTTCCAGTAAGTGCAAATCGATAATTTGCCTTTATTTTCTTTACAGCACGAGCTGTTTGCGTTAAAGGATTTTTAAAGGCTTGTGCTTCATCATAAAATACGGAATGAAAATCCTGTTTTTCATACCACTTAATATCTTTTCGTAATAACGGATACGACGTAATAACAACATCTATATTTGTTAAGGTTAAGTCATGTTGAAGTGATTCTCGCTCTGCTCTACTTCCATCTAATACGATTGCTTGGATTGATGGAGCAAATGTTAAAAGCTCACTTAACCAGTTGTATGTGAGAGATGACGGACACACAATAAGGACTGGATTCTTTGACTTACGTATCGTTGAAAGCTCTGACTCTATAAATGCGATGCTTTGAATTGTTTTCCCAAGTCCCATATCATCGGCCAAAATTCCGCCGAACCCATAATGGGCAAGTGTCTTCATCCACTTGTACCCTGTTTTTTGATAATCTTTTAATATAGAATCCAAGCTCTCAGGTATTGGGAAATCAAGGCTGCCAGGTTCTCGAATCGTTTGAAGAAAATCTCGAAAAGAAGCTTCAAGCTGAAATGATTCACTACTATCGACATAATCAAGGAGCTGAACACATTGCTCAAACGGTAAATCAATTCCTTCAGAAAGCTTTTGATTCTGAAGAAAAGGAGCTTGAAGAAAACGTTGAATTTCCTGAAACTCTCTTGATTCTAGTGAAAGCAATGAGCCGTTTCTTAAGCGAAAATATTTTCGTTTTTCCTCAAGGGCTACCAATACTTCACGAATTTGTTTTTCCGCAATACCGTCCATTTCAAACTTGAATTCCAACCAATTTGTCCGTTCCTTTTTCATTTTTATTCGAATCTGCGGTTTCATATTTTCCTTGAAAAGACGTGAGCGTACCGATGTTGTCGCATAGATCTGTGTAAGCTTTTGAAGCTTAGGGACAATATAATATAAGAACTCATATTCAAGTTCTTCGTTTTGTAAATAATAGCCTTCATCCGTGATCGAAAACATAGCCTCTTTCATAAGCTCTAAAATCTCATTTTCCTTTTTCACATCTCTTATGAGTAATGTATCTGCTGGTGGCTCTCGAGTTTCAAGTGGATTCAAGATAATATGTTCATAATGAAATTCAATTCCTGCAAGTAAACGATTTTTGATTCTGTCTAAATACAGTTTTGCGACTAGTGGTGTTTTATTCATTAAATTTGTCATTTCAGTAGAAAGGGTTACTTTTCCAAACTTACGAAGAGCTGGTATTACTTTTTCTAGAAAAAACCCGATCTGGTTCTGTGGAATCATAAGACAATCCTTAGAAGAATTTGTGATCAATTGCTGCATTTCAAATAACCGCATTGAATCTTCATTCTCTAAAAAAGTAAATGTACTTCTATATAAAACGCATTGATATGGATGAAGAACAATGATTTGGTTTAAACCATTAATTGATAATTCATAGCTATTATTTCGTGCTTTACTCACGTGAAATTCAATGGGAAGCAAATCCTTTGACCTCTTCATTTCGGGATAATGTTTTTCCTCATTCTCTACTTTTACTTGTGGTGCTTGTATAAGTAGAGGAAATAACCTTCCAAATGATGTAGGCGGTATTAATAACAATTGATCGTGATTTGCACGATAACCATTATAAACTTTTTCATCATGAACAACTTGAATAAGCTCCTGAAAAATCATATCATATTCTTTCTGAAAACAATGTTTGTCATGATCAAAAGAAAAAGAAGGTGATAGCTGAATCGAATGCCCATGTTTTAATTTGTCTAAAAACAGGTGGATGTTTTTGACTTTATGATGTTGAATCATTACCTCTATGCCAATTAAGTGATGTCCATCTTCCATTTTGACAGGCTTACATATGAACACGACATCCAGCACTTCACGATCCTCAAAATGTGTTTGATGTCTGTTAGATCGTGATTGGCGATCATTGAATAAGCCTATCAAGCCTTCTGTTAATTGTTCGTTTGATGAGTGAGTTTCAATAGGTACTGTACCTTTCCTTTGGTACTCATAGATTGCTAATAAAACTGCTGCAATATGCTGACAATCTTTATCAAAGGAAGCTAGTTTTGGACAGGTACATTTCGCTTGAATTTCCCCTTTTTCATCATGTTTTATGGTAACGTAAAAATCCTCCGTACCAGTGACAATTGCATGATATTGATGGTCTTCATATGAATCGAAGACTACTTTATTTGCATGATAAAAAGCACTTCCCCTTTTAAAGGATGTTATGCCACACATCTCTTTTATGATTTGATGAGTAAGCTTTATATTCAATGTCTGGCCTCCTTCTGAAGTGGATTTTAGTAAATGAAATTAGTTTCAAAGTACAGTTTACCACGATTTTTATTCATATAGGTAATGGGAATAAGCATAAAAATTTCCTGGGCAAGCGCAAAAACTGACATTTCTCTTTCTGATTCGTGGTCTTTGCACTTTCTTTAAGTTAAAAAAGGGTATGACGATTAGATTGGAGAATATAAATAAAAGAATTTTAGAATAAGGATGATGAAATTGACAGCAAACTTTTGTATCAAATGCGGCTTAAAAATGGTTAATCGTGAAATCGATGGTGTTGAGAGAAAGGCGTGCTCTGGTTGTGATTTTGTGTTTTGGGGCGATTATAGTATCGGAGTTGGAGGGTTAGTGATAAAGGATCAAAAATTTCTTCTTGTAAAACGAGCTCATCATCCTGGTAAAGGATATTGGACAAATCCTGGTGGTTATATCGAACAATTTGAGAATATTGAAGAAACGATTGTAAGAGAGGTAAAAGAGGAGGCTGGGATTGAAGCTAAAGTGAATCGAATTGTTGCAATCCGTGATCTTCCTCGTCAAGTACATAATGTATATATTGCGTTTGCGATGGATTATGTGGAGGGTGAGCCAATACCTGATGGAGTTGAGTCTGATTCAGCAGGTTTTTATAGTCTTGAAGAAATAGAAACGATGAATGTGGCTCCTTTTACAAGATGGTTAATAAAAGTAGCTTTTGAAGGTGCTGACAGTGGTCTACATAAGGATGAGGAAACGATTTTAAAAGATCATTTGCTTTTTTCGGTATAAGTTTGATGATAGGTTTAATAAAAAAACCAACAAGGATAATGATCATCCTTGTTGGGGCTATTGAGTAATCTTTTTTCTCACTTCATTCCGAATCATTTCAATAAGCTCATCAGACATATTTGTCGGAAGTGAGGTGTTATTTTCAAGCACCCATTTGTTTAGGATTTCTAGATCAGACTTATTGAAGGTGATACTATAATGTTTCTTGTTATGGGTGAATTCAGTTGTAACCGCCTCTTCTCCATATAATCCATCATCAATAATCATATGGGTGATTTCAAACTCTTTCATCATGTCATTTCCTCATGAAAACCGCTCTTCTTCATCTATAGAATGAACGAAACAGGATGGATTATACATGTCTTATAGGAGTGTTTCTGCGATTAGACGATAGGATGTTATTCGATCTTTTGGCGAGTGTGTTATTGTAACAATCATGATTTCATCAGCTTGATGAGAAGTTTGTATATCCTCTAATTTTTGTTTAACCTCTAATGGATTTCCTATGATCATTTTTTGTTTTAGTTTCTCCATTGTTTGTTTTTCAGCTTCAGAAAACGGATAATTTTTTGCTTCCTGGATTGAAGGAATCCCTTTATTCCCTTCCCCTTTTTCCTTTTGAATGGCCCAGAATATTGAGCTTAACGCAATTTCTTCTGCTTTTTCGGTTGTTTCTGCACAGATGGCAGATACGGTCAATATAACGTTCGGTTTATTATCTTTCTTTTTTGGTTTGAAATGATCAAGGTATTGACTGATAATGGCTTGACCATCATTGTCACTCATAAATTGGCCAAATGCATAGCTCATCCCAGTTTCTGCTGCTAATAGGGCACTTTTTTTACTAGTTCCAAGAAGCCAAGGTACAGGTGCTGTTTCTGGAATTGGAGAAGCAGATACTTTAGCATATTCATGCTCTTCCGGAAAATCATTGTTTAAAAAATGAAGCAATTCATCAATAGATTTTGGTAAATCCCATACTTGCTGAAGAAAGCGATCTGATAATGCATTTGTAGCTTCTGCTGATCCACCTGGTGCACGTCCAATGCCAATATCAATTCGATTAGGAAATAAGGTTGCAAGCATGTTATAAGTTTCGGCTACCTTATAAGGTCTGTAATAAGGTAATAATACCGCTCCAGAACCAATTCGTATTGTTTTGGTGTTTGCGCCAATATAGGCTAACATCACTTCTGGGGCGGAACATGCAAGCCCTGCTAAATCATGATGTTCAGCAATCCAATATCGTGTATACCCTAGCTCCTCTCCCGCCTGAGCTAATCGTAATGATTCCTGTAATGCGTCTTGAGGTGTTTGATTAGATGAAATCGGTGCTTGATCTAATATACTCAGCCTCATTCATAACCCTTCTCTCTTATTTTTCCTGTTCAATGATCTGTAAAGAAAATCGTGATAATTGGTTTTCCTTATATAAATTTGTTAATGATGTGTAATATTGCTTAATCACTCCGGGAAATGCGAGGTCTTTTTCCGGTACTTTCACATGAAAATTATTTTTATAAAGTAAGGTTGTGATGGCATGATATTCTTCACTGGTAACAGGAAATTCAACTGAAATTTCTAGAAGATTATTGATTGTTTTCTCTTCATATTTTGTTAAAGAGATAGGTGTATCGTTTATTATAATTTCATTAACCATAGAAATCCTCCAAATTCATTAAAGTTATATACCATCATATAATGAATTTCATCTTTTTAAAAATAGATTGACTTGTGTATGATAATTGGGCAATAAAAAAATCCGATCACCTATTAGATGAGACCGGATTTTTATTTAGTGATGATGTTCATGACTTTCCTCTGGATTTTTTACCCCATCTTGTAAAAAATCCAACTCATTAGCGGAAAGTTCTCCTACGATAAACTGCTTTGTGGGCATAATGATTGAACCATCATTGCTAGCATGGGCCTTAACATAATAAAGGCCGTCTTGATTAAACTCTTTTTTGATACTATATAAACCATTACCTATTTCTTCTGCTTGCTCCATTTCATATGCTACAGAACCATCTTGTTTCCAAATCTCAATATGGACAAAATCTGGATCTTCTACTCTTTTACCATTTTGTGTAAGTGAAATAGTAATCTCTTCAGGTTTATCTAACGAAAAAGACGCAGGAATGATAATGTCAGCTTGAAGAGGTTCTTCTAGTTTGTATAAAGTAGCAACATCAGGTTTAAGTGAGCAAGCACATAAAGAAAAACTCAGTAAAAGGAGGATAACAATCTTTTTTATTTTGTTCACTACAATAGACACCTCATCCCTAGTAAATTAAGCAGTAAAAAATTTCTTTAAGACAGATATTCGTTGAATGATGAGCAAGTCAATGAGCCAAACAACAATAAGCGATAAACCGACAAGCGGAAACAAAATGGCTAATCCTATTAATAAAAAGAAGAATGAATTCAATTTCTTTATACTAGTTGCTTTAGGTGCTCCTAAGCCTTTTTTAGGCTTTCGTTTCCACCATAGATAAAATCCGCTGCACACGACAAAAATTATGCCTAAGCAAATGATGAGGCTAACCAATTGGTTTAACAAACCAAATTGTGTTCCTTTATGCAAAGTAATTCCCCAAGCAACGATTTTTCCGATTGGACCATAGTGATCATACCGATAGTCAGCAAGTACAGCTCCTGAATATTGATCAATATGTACGGTTACTTCATCTTGAGCTTTTGGCGGAAAAGCTGTGAGCGTAAAGACCCCTTCTTTATCTCTAGGATAAATGACTGTATAGCTTGGGTGAACACCTATGCGATTTGCGATTGATACAACATCATCAATTGATAATTGAACAAATCCTTCAAGTGTTGATTTTGGTACATCTAAGGTTTCTGCTGCCCAAGGAACATCTGCAATATCCTCCGTTTGGATGGTTGATATTGGTGCACTTCCTATCCAAACAGATGGAGGATATCCTTGCCCGGTATTGGTGACAACTGATTGGAATTGATTTCCCCAAAAACCTGACCATGGCAATCCAGTCATAATTAAAAAGAGCATTCCACCCGTAATCCAAACAGCAGGAATGGCATGAAGATCTCTTCTAAGTATTTTTTTTCCCTTATGAAATCTTGGAACAAGAATACCTAAAAGACCTCCCTTTTTTCTTGGAAACCATAAATAAAGTCCAGTTACGATGAGGACGATTGCCCAACAAGCAACTAGCTCAACAATTCGATCGCCGATAGTCCCTGCCATTAATTCCCCATGAAATTCTTCAATTTTATCCATGATACGATCTTCATTATTTAATAATCCAAGAGATTGACCTGTGTAAGGATCGATAAAAACTGTGTATGATTCTTGATTTGACGTAATGGTGATTTCACTAGAACGTGTTGCATCTTCCCCAGGTCGATATTTTGTCACCACTGCATCTGGGTAGATCTTCAATACTTCATCAATCTGTAAAGAAGCTGGTATTTTTTCTCCTTGTGGAGTGACCTCATAATATTCTTTATAAAGCATTTGTTCTATTTCTGGTTTGAATAAATAGATAGAACCTGTTACAGATAGAATAATGAGAAACGGTGCAAAAATGAGCCCTGCATAAAAATGCCATCTCCATATGGTTTGATAGAGAGAGGTTTTTGTCTGCTTTTTCGTTGTTTCTCTAATGTTAGTATCCAATTTTGTAGACCTCCCATGTTTCTGTTCGGCATGATCATTGATGTAAGAAAACGTTCAGATCCCCTATTTTGATCACTATAAACTAGACTAGTTTATTTTTATAGAAATGGAAAGTCATATAATAATAAAATGTGTGAAAATATGTTGAACAATCCTTGAATATTAAAGTTCTCAAGAATTAACCAAATAAAAAGAATGAACCATTATAGGTTCATCCTTTTTATTTGTATTAATGTCGCAATTGATATAATTCTATGGCCAAGCCAATAAATAGTATAAATGCTCCCATCAATATGAGTAAACAAATCATTACATAAATAACTAGTTTTTGTAAACCTTTTGTAAGGAAATTTGTTAATTCTTGAAATATGGTTATATATCCTTTTGGATAGATACTTTCAAAGATTACTAATAGACCTAAGCATATGACAAAATATGTTGGTGAGATTGTATTAGGAATAAGAAAAAACACTGTTCCAGTAATAAGAGTTAGAACATACAGCGGCACCCGCAATCTGGATTTCACTTGTATCGATTGAATATGGATCAATAATTTTTTCATTGCTTTCTCCTACCATTTTCCGCTAAGAAAAAAGAGCTATCAGAAGCTCTTTTTTCTTTAATACTCATATGATTCAAGCAGTTGAACAAACTCTTGCTCTTCATAATCCTTCGCATAGTCAAGCGCTGACATACCATCAGTATCTTTTAAAGTTGGATCTGCGCCTGCATCTAGTAATAATTGGCCTGATTCAAGATCTCCAATGACTACGGCTGACATTAACGGTGTCCAACCATAATCATCCTGTAGATTTGGATCTGCGCCATAATCTATAAGAATTGGAATATATTCTGGTCTTTCATTCGTAATGGAAACCAATAACGCACTTTCTCCGTATTCATTAAGTGTATTAGGGTCTGCCCCATCCTCTAATAATTGTTCAACTGTTTCCCGATCATT
>DASQMK010000296.1:0-8297 GCA_035645575.1 Metabacillus sp. | reverse complement strand
TGGAAACAAAACGGAATTGGGCAAGTAAAGATGGCTGTTAATATATCCGTACGACAAATGCAGGATCAAGGATTTGTGAAAATTGTGAAGCAAGTGATAGATGAATATCAAGTGAGTCCGGACATGATTGAGCTTGAAATTACAGAAAGTATTATGCAAAATATCAATCATTCAATAGTCATACTAAAGGAGTTAAAAGAGCTGGGCGTTAAAATAGCGATTGATGATTTTGGCAAAGGCTATTCTTCATTAAGCTATTTAAAGAATCTTCCTATTGATAAAATCAAGGTTGATAAATCCTTTGTGGACGATATTGTAGATCCAAACCACAATGGCCTAATTGCAAAAGCAATTATTGATATCGGACATATTATGAAATTCACAGTAATTGCTGAAGGAATTGAGGATGAGACACAGGTAGCGTTTCTTTTGAAAAATAACTGTAAATTAGGGCAAGGCTATTATTTTAGTAAGCCTTTACCTGAGGAGGATGTACGAAGGTTGTTAAGCTAAACCCCTTGTAGAGAGAGCTACAAGGGGGATTATGAAACAGTGACATGAGTGTATTGGATCAGTTTTAATCAAGACGGGCTTTATTCATTTTTTAAATAAACGTTTGTTTAAGGCGCTTTTGCTTTCGTTATTTACACCTTATTAAAATACTCCGCACTTTCAATCATTAAACGGCAATCAAGATAATGACTTTCACTCAAATCAATTTCAAAAATAAAGTCTGTATCTCCCATAAAGGGCTTCACCACCTTCCAGTTGATGTTTCCTTTTCCGAGCGGCAAAGAGTCATGTTCGATGCACAGTGAGTCAACAAGGTGAAAGTAACTGGCGTAGGGAGTGTATGTTTCAAGGTGCTGCTGGTTGCCTTTCCCGTATGGGTAGGTACTGGTTTACTTATTCCTATGTTGTTGTTGGCGCCAGTTCTTGGTCCTGCTGCTATAATACGCGATCAGCAGGCAGGTGCTGCCAATGTTTGGATATATGAGCAGATTTTCGTAATAGTCTCACTGATTGGGGTCGGTATCTGTCTACCTTTTGCTTTAGCAGGATACACTAAGACGCGTTGGCCAGAGGTATTTACTGGTCCAGTCGATATCGAATTACTTCCAGGAAACAGTCAGAAACTGTATATCACCTTAGCTAGACTTGTCTCAGCTGGTTGTATCCTTCTTGGATTTATTAAGGTTTTCTGGGCGGCTGGTGGAACAATTGGCATCAACCCAGCTATGTTAGATAACCGAGATTTATGGTGGCACCTTTTGTCGTTGAGTACCGGTATGTGGGCCTTTGTAGGGTCATGGGGTTTATTGGTATTGACCACCCGTCGCAGGTCGAAGAGCTTTTTCCCTCCTATGGCCGCAGCATGGATCTCGTCGGGAATGCTGTTCTCTTATAACCTCTTCAATCGCTTATCTGCCACTAGTCCTGATACACAACCTGCACTGGAGTATCCACTTGTACATGAACTGATCACGGAGTTAGGTAGTGTCTTGGGAGTTATGATGGGAATGGTCATCCTGATGGTACTGCACGATCGGCGGAGAGCAATGAGAAGTGCGGCATGAAATCAAGAAGTTAAGAGTTGGGTAGAAAGGAATAAAAAGCTTTTTTAACTACCATTTGGGAGCCTTGACAGTTTCGTTCATATCAGGAGGCTAACAGCCCGCCCAACTTAAGATGAGTATCCCTTTGCTGCAATCAACCTAACCACTATGCAAATTACAAAGTAATAAATTGTACAAAAAGCCCTTGAAGGAAACGACCTCCAAGGGTTAATTTTGTTTAAACATACTTATTATATAACCAATGATAGTGCCTATAGCAGCAGGAACTAACCAACCAATCCCAATATTAAATAGCGGGATAAAGTCCAAATTCAAGCTGTCCACATTAACACCAGCCGCTTTTAATCCATCTATGATACTGAAAACAGCTGTAATACTTAAGCTTATAATATAAACAATCGATTTTGTCGGCAACACATAGTCTAAAAATGATAAAAGGATTAAGACAATAGCTAAAGGATATATAGCAATTAACAATGGAACTGACACAGAAATAAGCTGTGTTAACCCAAAGCTTGCCACACATGCACTGAAAATAGCTAAAATAAGAACCAATTTTTTATAGGATAAACGAGGAAATGCCTTTGAAAGATAATTTCCACAAGCAGAAACTAAGCCAACACTTGTTGTTAAACAAGCAAATGTGATCGCTAGTCCTAGTACCGTTTTTCCAAGTGAACCGAATAGAACGCTTGCTGTTGACGAAAGAATCGCACCACCATTGTCTAAGTATCCTGTCGTTGACACGCTTGTTGCACCGATAAACGCTAATGACACATACACGAAGACAAGCCCTGTGCTTGCAATAAGCCCTGCCTTTATACAAACCTTCGTTATCGCAAAGCGGTCTTTTAGTCCTTGTTCCTTTATCGCTGAAATAACAACAATTCCAAACACAAGAGCACTTAACGTATCCATTGTTAAATAGCCCTCTAAAAATCCTTTGAAAAACGCTCCTTCAATATAAGCTCCTTGTGGCTCTTGGAGGCTGCCCATTGGTGTTAGCAATGCTTTCCCTGTTAATAATACAAGGATAATAAGCAATGCAGGTGTTAGCATTTTTCCTATGCGATCCACTAGCTTTCTAGGATTGAGCGAAAGCCAGAACGTAATCGCAAAGAAGATAATCGTATAAATAAGAAGTGGAAATTTCTGCCCAACGAACTCACTTGGAAGAAATGGAGTTACACCAATTTCAAACGCAACGGTCGCTGTTCTTGGAATTCCAAAAAATGGACCAATTGTTAAATACAAAATAATCGGAAAAATCAGACCAAATGTTGGATGAACTTTATTTCCGATTGTTTGTATGTCACTTCCAGATAAGGCAATGGCCACGATTCCTAGAAATGGAAGCCCAACACCTGTAATTAAAAAGCCTAATGTAGCAAACCAAATATGTTCACCAGCCTGCTGTCCCATTGCTGGTGGGAAAATCATATTTCCAGCACCTAAAAAGAGAGCAAATAGCATTAAACCGATAACAAGTGTTTGCTTACCGGATTGATTCTTTATCATAATTTCCTCCTGAAAAGCTATATTAATAAAATTCCCTAAAATTCGACACAAAGGATAGTTTAGCACAAATTATAAGAATTTTATAGAAAAAAATAAATTTTATAATAACTTCCAATTTCTAATACCTATATTAGAATAATCATAATTGTTTTAATACTCTATCTATTTTTAATGGACTAGATTTTATTTCGTCTCCTTGTTATAATTCAGCCTATTATATTGAAGGAGCTTGGTAACCATGCTAAAGAAAAATGAACTTATTTTTATTAGTTTTATGCTTTTTTCGATGTTTTTTGGTGCAGGAAACCTTATATTTCCAGCATTTTTAGGAAGATCTGCAGGAGAAGATGTTTGGCTTTCTCTAGCAGGCTTTATTACGACAGCTGTTGGTCTTCCAATTCTTGGTGTTCTAGCTGTTGCCAAGGCTGGTAGTTTTCATACACTCACAAACCGTGTTCATCCATTTTTTGCTTTTTTATTTCCATTATTAATTTATGTATCCATTGGACCCGGTTTAGCGATTCCAAGGGCAGGATCGATTGCATATGAAATGGGAATGAAGCCATTTCTACCTGAATCGATCATGAATCAACCAGTTATGTTAGGTATTTATACGGTCGTCTTTTTCTCTTTAACATTATGGTTAAGCTTACAACCATCTAAACTTGTCGATCGTTTTGGAAAGCTTTTAACACCACTATTGTTAATTATGATCGCCTTAATCTTTGTAAAAAGCCTAATTACCCCAATGGGTGCCTTTACAGAGGCGACAGGGGCTTATCAAAATAATTCGTTTTTCCAAGGTTTTATGGATGGTTATTTAACAATGGATGCTCTTGCTGCTCTTGTATTTGGTATTGTTGTGGCGAATACGATTCGAGCAAAAGGTGTAACAGATACAAAGCTTGTCTCTAAATACATGGGCTTTGCCGGCCTTGGTGCTGGAATTTTGCTTGCTTCCATCTATACAATTTTAGGATTCTTAGGTGCATCAAGTGCAGCACTTGATAAAGCTGAAAATGGTGCAGGGGTATTAACGATAGTCATGAATCAATTATTTGGTGGAATTGGCATTATCTTACTTGGTCTATTATTTACATTGGCTTGCTTATGTGTTTGTATTGGCCTTATTATTTCATGTAGCCAATATTTTTCCAATCTAATTCCTAAACTTTCGTATAAAAAGTGGGCTGTTATTCTTGCTGTACTCAGCTTATTAGTTGCAAACTTAGGGTTAAACCAAATTTTATCGATTTCAGTTCCGATTTTAGGGGCTATTTATCCAATTGCTGTTGTGTTGATTTTACTTGGCCTTGCAGGGAACCGAGTGAGTCATTCTGTGTATTTGGTTGCAACAATTTTCACAGCTGTATTTAGTATCACTGAAACAGTGAATACAACGTTTTTAAATGGAATGTTGAATGATATTTTAGGAATGATTCCTCTTTATGAACAAGGTGTAGGCTGGATTTTACCAGCGATTGTGGGAGTGATCATTGGTACTTTTATCAGAAAAACATCAAATCAACCTGATCATCAAGAGGTTGCTGCATAGGAAGAGTTGCGAGTTCGCACTCTTCTTTTTTTTGCTTAAACTTTACAATTGTAATGTATGAATGAGAGTGATCGAATTAATTAATAGAGAAAAGGAGGTGAGTTATGATGGAGAAGCTATTGAATCAAATACTTACTGAAATGAGAGAAAAATTTGATATTGTAGAAGAAGTGGAAATGAAAACAGCGTATAGCGAAGTGAATCAGCGCCTGGATCGAATAAATGCTCAAAATCAGAATGTGATTGCGATGTTAAAGAAAATCGATCGAAACACAAGAGCAGGAGCTTCACAATAGCTATCTTAACCTTCTGCTCTAAAAGCCTCGTAAACTCTTCATGATTTATTTTTCAAAAACAAAGGGACTAAGTCCCAAATACTTGGGAACAGTCCCTAAATTGAAACTTATTTTATTTTTTGTTCTTCGACATACTCGATTAATTGTTCCTCAGCTTCTTTTGCAATAGTACCTACTGCTTTTGAAATAACAAAAGCTTTTTCTTCTTTCACAAGCCATTTAGCTAATGCTTTTATTGTACTCATAAAGTCTTTCACAACCGTTTTGCTCATCGGATCATAAAGGGATGGCAGGTCATTTAAGCATACTTGCTTCCAAAAACCTTCATCACATGCATCCCAGCTATCAACAGCATGACCTTCTAAAATTTCTCTTAGGTCAAATAAACAATTGCGATATTTTCTTAATGTTAGATCTGATTTTCCATCTGTTTTTTCTTTAAAGAATGTAACAAGATCTTCTGCATAAAAGTTATGAACCGTAGCTGGTGTAAAGCCTAGTAATTCATAGACTGGTATATCCTCTTCTTTTACAACAGATTGCCCTGAAGTAGATGGTGTGATTTCATTAATTGCTGTTTTACGCTCGGCTCCACCTGTTACAAATGGAGATAGAGGGAAACCGAGTTCTTTTCGAACACTGTTGAAATCGGCTGTGACCTCGACTTGTCCATATTCACGTTGTGCTTGCGTATATAAATTATATTCTCTTTGTTGCAAATACGCTTCAACCTTATCTGTTTGCCCTTCACTGATTAGCTCACGTACAGATTTATCACCTAGATGTGGAAGTGGTAAATCCAAATCTAAGCGAACATCATGGTTTGCGTAAATTAACATGTATTGTGGAGCATCCTCTGGTAGGGAAGCAACCGTGTTTTTCATCACGATATTCGTTGGAACTTCTAGTGATTTTTGGTGCTGGTCCTGTAATGTGATAACGTCTGGCTTAAATATGTTATGGAATTCTTCTATCGTTTCCTCTTCTAAGGTGACATATGTTAAAGCATCATCTTCAATCGTAAGAGTACCAATTACATTTCCGATATGTATGGGTTCAGAAAGAAGGTTGTCTGTATATTGATACCAAGTATTCACCCAATTACTTACTTTCAGCTGATTCTCCCATTTATCGATTAAAAATTGAGATTCAGATTGAATCAAATCGTAAAGTGCCTGCTGATCGACAATCTGATATTTTTGCACGAATTGTGTGATTTCACTTTTTTCCTCGTTTTCACGAACTCTACCCATATTGAATGCTGCTAACACTTCAGGATAATAGTCTGTCATAATCTCTTCAGGAGCAAGATTTTTTTCCTTTTGAAGTTCTTTGACATAATTCACCGCGATTTCGATATTCTCAGGACCAGCAAACAATCGTACTCCATTAAAATAGTACAATGAGTCAAATGGTTCGATAAGACCGAAAGTTCCATTCCATGGTGCGACAAGATCTTGAATATTTTCTTTCATATTTGCTAGAGGGAAATGCTCATTAGTAAACATATCCTTAAAAATAATGCTGTTTTCGCGATGGTCAACAGCTTGAACAAGCTTTGGAGTCAGAGACTGCCATGTTTGAGCCATTTCACGTTCATCCTGCTGGAGGCGTTTTCCTTGTTCTAAGATGAACCATTCAATTCCACGCAATCCATTTTCATAGCGATGGAAAAAAATAAGCCAGAACTCAAAAAATGGCTGATCATTTTTGTTGGATAAGGAGTGGTTGGTTCTTCGTTTAAACTCACTATGTAATTTGTATTGCTGATTAACGGACATCTTTTTAAATATGAAGTCTTTTACCTTTAAAGTAAGCCCATGCTTTTGCTGGTAAAATCGTTCTTCTTTTACTTCGTGAAGCTGAATGACACTTGATTTCTTCATACAGCACTTTTTATATTTTTTCCCGCTTCCACATATACACGGGTCATTACGTCTTGGTTCCACTTTCATCACCTATCATTCTTTTCTAATCCATTCTCTATATTAAACTAAGTTTTTGCATTGAGCAAAGTATACAAAATTAGATTTTAGTCAAAAGCTGAGGTATGTTCAAGTCATAAGATGAAAACTTTATAATAATTGAAACTTTATACGCAAATCATTCGTACTAATTAGTAGGAAGTGAAAGTTACCTATAGGAGACGATGTTGATGAAGCAAGTTGTCCATTTTTTTATTCAGTCAACAGCTGCAACCATGTCCACAGGAACGATTTGGTTGGTTAGCTTTTTCCCATTAGATCAAACGTTTCTATTGTCAAGCGCATATGCCATTGGCGGGGGAACCGCCGTATTCTTTTCAACAAAAGCCTTAACATATCAGCATTTTTTAAAGCAAAATCAGCTTTCGAGAAAAGAGTATGCGTATATTAAACGGCACTTAAAAGAAGCAGATCAAAAAATAAAACGTCTACGTAAGGCGCTTTTTAGCATACGTACAGTTTCGACGATCAAGCAAAATATTGAGATATACCGGGTAGTCAATCGGATTTATTCGATCACCAAAAAAGAGCCTAAGCGTTTTTATTTAGCTGAATCGTTTTATTATTCCCATTTAGATTCACTTGTTGAGTTAAGTGAGAAATACGCGTTTTTAGCAGGGCAGCCGTCAAAAACAAGGGAGCTGTCACAATCATTAACGGAAACACGCCGAACGATTTCACAGCTTTCAGATTCACTTGAACAGGATTTGCATGATGTGTTGTCGAAGGATATTTCTCAGTTGAATTTTGAATTAGATGTGGCAAAGCTTACGATTAATAAATCGGTGAAAAAATAAGAGGAGGCATCATATCTGTGAACAATCAAAGAAACGAACTAGATGAACTGCTTTCAAATCCGTTTGGGGAGGAAGAGCTTGTTGTAAATAAAGAAGCAGATCCAGCAAAGCCTGTTAAGCTGCTTGATGTATTACCAGAAGAAAACCGTCAAAAGGCGATACAGCTAGCAGAGCAAATTGATCCGAAAAACCAGCAAGCTGTTGCCCTTTATGGGACACAAGCACAATCAAAGCTATTGAACTTTTCACACTCAATGCTAGATCATGTGCAAAAAAAGGATACAGGTGAAATTGGACAAATCATCGGGGATTTAATGAAGAAGCTCGAGCAGGTAAATCCTGATGCATTAAAGCCTGAAAAGCGTGGAATTCTTTCGAAGATGTTCGGGAAAATCTCGAACTCTGTACAAGAAGTTTTAACGAAATATCAAAAAACCGGAGCTCAAATTGATCGTATTAGCGTGAAGCTCGATCACTCGAAAACAGGATTACTTCAAGATATCCAAGTTCTTGAGCAGCTTTATGAGCAAAACAAAGAATACTTTCATGCATTAAATATTTATATTGCT
>DASQMK010000295.1:0-5943 GCA_035645575.1 Metabacillus sp. | reverse complement strand
CCAATTCTTTTATTTGATATTCAGTAAATAAATTCTTACTCATGTTAATCCTCCGTCCACAATAATTCTTTTATTATAAACGGGTTTTCTTCAAGAAAACATAGAAGAACCCGAATAAGGGGCACTTTTTATTAAGTGTCCCTTATTCGGGTTATAGTTCAAATTAATCTGTTTGCTCTTTTTCATATGCAGTTTCTGAAGAAAGTAAAAAACAAGCACATAAGCGATATCACGTAAAAAAAGAACCCTTTGAAGTTCTTTTTTTATTACTTAAGGAAGTTTACTAAAAGTGATATATAAATATCAACAAAGATATTCATGTATCTTCAAATATCAGGATGCATAATTAAAACCATTAATCTAGATCAAGATAAAATTTTCAATTATTTTTAATAATATTAGGTATTCTGCAAATAGTGTGTTATGCTTTAGCTAACCATTTAGTACCTTTTACATGTTTTTAACCTCTCCCCATTCATTATTGAGTGGGGTTTTTATGTTGTTTTATACCTTTTTACCCAAATAAAAAAAGAACTCTAGAAAAGAGTTCTCATTAATTATGCTTTGTTTACGTTAGTTGCTTGAAGACCACGTTGGCCTTGCTCAGTGTCAAAAGTTACTTTTTGACCTTCATCTAATGATTTAAATCCTTCGCCTTGGATAGCTGAGAAATGTACGAATACGTCGTCTCCACCTTCAACTTCGATGAATCCGAAACCTTTTTCTGCGTTAAACCATTTTACTGTACCTTGTTGCATAATTTGTTGCCTCCTGCGTGGATATTCCACAATATATTACTATCCTTGCTCAATTAGATATCAAAGGCGAAAAGTTTAAATACTTATTCTTTCCTTACAGACCGAACAAAAATAATTCTAATTCAGCATAACAGATAATATCTGGAAAAGCAAATAGGTTAAGAAAAACACTATCTCAATCGTGGGGGAATTGTATGGATGATTGGTAACAAAGATAAAGGATTAGGATTAATTCAACAGACTGGAATAGGATATATAATTATACAAATGACTCCATTGTTAATAAAATTGATCATAGAAGGTGCAAAAAACATTTTAAAACCACTGATCAAAATCTCACCTAATCCCATACTATATTAAAAACAATAAGAGGAGCCTTTTTAATGTTTATTACCTTATTATTACCCTTAGTAATTCCATATGGGTCTCCAGTTACTGTATATAATCCTATATTACATTGCCAAAGGAAGGCCGAATTCTTTAAATGGGTTGAATCAGTAAAACATAAACAATATCACCAAGTACCACTATTGTTTTCAAATGATATCGAAACACATGGATCGGGTTTTATCCAAGGGGAACAAAAGCCTTTCCCAAAACTTGTGCCTGCTAGTTTATAAAGAAACCACTGATATTAATTAATCAGTGGTCTATTTTTCGTCTTCATTAATTATCTCAAGTAGATCACTAATTTCTCAATATTCATAATCATCTAACTTTATTGATTGCTTATTTTTTGAGCTTTCAATTAGGTAGACAATCTTGCAGGCTTACGTTTTCCTTGTGTCAAACCCAATTCAGTCAAAGTTCAAAACAAAAAGCAAGAGAAAAATAAAAAAGATATAAAATTTGTTACCGACTGTTCCCACCTGTTACCGTTTTGATCCCAGTAAAGTAAAAAGCCACTCCTAATTGCTTAGAAATGGCTTTATATCAAGTGGAGCATAGGGGGCTCGAACCCCTGACCTCTACGCTGCCAGCGTAGTGAGAAATTCATTAATGTATGCTCCGATAAAAACAATGATTTATAGCAATATCTCAATATATACAAGAGAGATAAAGACCTTCTTACATGAAATTGTCACACTATTTATTGTAATGTA
Organism: Metabacillus sp.; assembly: GCA_035645575.1. Taxonomy (GTDB): domain Bacteria; phylum Bacillota; class Bacilli; order Bacillales; family Bacillaceae; genus Metabacillus. The sequence continues at coordinate 4,082 of DASQMK010000295.1, read as the reverse complement.
GTCTCTAATTCAAGTCAATATTTTACAAATGAAAGTGAGGATGTTTTCCGTAATAAATGATAATAATTTGCTCGGAAAGGAAGAGTGATTTATAACAATAAAGTTAAAGCAACAAAATTTAAAATAACAGTATTAAATATAGACAACCACAGAGGGTGTGGTAATATTTAACTATTACTATATTCTTATTATTGAGTGAAACATTTTTATCTAACAATTTCTGTGGGAGTGATATATTGAAATATTTTAAATTTATACTGTTTTTACTGTTAATGGTAGGATGTAATTCTGACGATGTTTCTGATAAAAAAGAGAGTTCCTCTAGCGAGTATAAAGTAGATCAACGGGAGCTAACAATAGAAGACGAAAGGTACATTAGTCTACTTAAAGAACAAAAGTTTGATATAATAATCAATGAAACAAAAGAGCTTGATACTAGCAATGAATTGAAAGATTATTATTATTTGGCATCTGCATTTAAAAAAGAAGAAGAGATAAAGCAAGGTATACCAGATGATGTACACTTGGATGATGACGCTTTTGAACAAATAAGGTATGGGATCATTATTGACTCTTTAGCTAAAGTGAGATTTGTACCAGATGAATTAAAAGAAAGTGTGAACACTCTTCTAGATTTCGCAATAGAAAAAGAAGACTTTTATACAGAAAAGTATGACTATAAACGAAAGCGTTCTGCAAATGAAGAATTGCAAAAAAAAGCTGATCAACGAACAGAAAATCCAAATGGTGTACAAATTGGTATGACTAAGGAGGAAGTCCTAACAGATGGTTGGGGAAGACCGATAGATGTAAATAAAACAACAACTGCCAATGGTACAAGAGAACAGTGGGTTTATGATGATAATAACTATTTATATTTTGAAGATGATGTGTTAACAACAATTCAAAACTAGAACAATATCTGAAGAGGTAGCATTTGATTGCTACCTCTATTTGCTTTCATGTTTTTTTATAAAGGTCTAAATGTCTTCACAGTTTTCCATAGTGGATCAAAGTTATGGTTTTCATATGGATCAATTGAGTGGTGTATTAAATAGTGTCTTACGTTAGGTATTGATACTTCTATTAGTTTGTGAAAAAATTCAACTGGATGGTATATTCTCCATTCTTCTCTTTCTATAATAACTTTTTTACTATTATCTAATCCAATTGTACTGTAATGGACATAATGAGGTTCTAGTACAAAATCAAATAGCTGTAAAGCACCTTTTGAACGTGCTTCATGTACTAAACTGTTACGAAGCTCCCAGAGTAAAGAGATGTGATTAAGAGATGTTAGTTCAACACCTAAAATTGCTGTTTGACCTTTGGGCATTAACTTTTTAAGTTCTTGATATGTTGTATCGTAACTTAAAGGTACTGGCTCACTACTTGGAAATTTGTTTAATTCTGCTTCTACAAAATCTTTAAGTATATTATAATCTTTTTCGTTAGTTTTACTTAAGAGATGGCTAAGTTGTTGAATGCTTACTCTCTCACCATACTCCCATTGACAAAAGTTCATGATGAACTTCTTAAACATAGTAGTTCTATCTCTTATAAATTTTTCTCCATAAACTCCTCTTGCTAGTAGATCGATTACACTGAATAATAGAGTTCTCTTATGGTTTGTAATAAAACGTTCACCTTGAATATCTTCTATTGAATCTTTAATTTCAATTACAGCTTTTATGTACATTTCTATACTTTCGTAAAGTTTTTGTTGAGACAAGCTACTACCTCACTCCCCCTAGAATTACTTCATCACTTGTATCTTAAGTCACTTTAATAAGTTCTTCAACTTTAAATAATGGTGTATTGGGCTTAAAACATTAGCTATAAAACCGATAAAAGAGTTAAATACATAAATTAACAGGAGGAGAATATGTTTTCGAAGTTATTCAGAAAAGGTACTAGTAATAATTTACTAGAAGCAGACAATCAGAAATTAACTGATAAAAAACAACAAAGAAATAATAATGTTAAACCGACAAGAATTGGGGACATTGGTGAATATAAGATTAATATTCAGCTAGACCTACTACCTAAAGAGTGCAAATATCTTAATGATATTTTGATTCCTAATTCAAAATCAAAGTCTGGTTACTCACAAATCGATCACGTTGTTCTTACATCATACGCTATATTTGTAATAGAAACAAAAAACTACCAAGGAACGATCTACGGAGGTAAGGATAGAAAAACATGGTCAGTAAATGGTAAGTTCAATATGCTGAATCCATTCCACCAAAATTTTGGTCACATTTCTGCTCTCAAATCAATTGTACCTATAGATAATTCAAACGTAGTATCAATGATCTCATTTACCAAACGTTGTACGTTCAAGGTTGATTTGGAGCTAAGGCAAATACAATCAAATGACCTAATCGTATATGACATCGAGTTATCTGAATTCATTTCAAGAAAGCTAAATGTATTGAAGCTCAAAAATGGTTCTCCAGCCTACTCTGAGTTTCAATTAGAGCAAATATATGAACAGTTAAATCAAGCCAACATAACTGATAAAGAAACCAGACGTCTACATGTACAAACTCTTAAATCATCAACAAGCAATACAAGCTCACTAAAGCCACCTAAAGCTAGCAATGCTACACCTGCTTCAGCTACGTGTAAAGTATGTGGAACTGCTGTGACAGCAAAAGTAAAGGACTACTGTTTATTAAACAAGAAGCGATTTAATGGCGATATCTATTGCTATGAACATCAAAAAACTGTATAAAATTTATCATAAAAAATACAACTGATACCACAAGTGAAATGCTTGTGGTATTTATTAAACTTAAATTTAACAAAGGCATGTAGACTGGTAACGTTAGAGGGGTATGATTCTCTCATATTATTTTAGACCTTTAAATTCTGATGATGGGGTGTCCTCACCAAAAGTTTCTTTCCATAAATCATATGTTCTAAAAAGCTCCCTTTTGCCATCTCTATAAAGATGTACATTTTTAAAATTGTATGCATTACCATTAAACACTTTTACATGATTAGTTTTCTTTGCTATAATCCTACCAGATTTTGATACATCGTAGAGATGTTCATAACCATATACTTTTACACTTCTTCTTTCTTCATTCATACATGTTACATCTCCTTTATAAATGATAATTTTATATTCCAATAGTATAATGTTTTGATTTTTATGTACAATGCCCCTCCTCCAGAAATAGAACTATTTTAAGAATACAATGTGAATTGTGTCCCATGAACTTTTAAAAATGTATGTGCAAAAAGATTTTGACCACATAACAGTGTGTAATGTGGTCTAAAGAGGGGGCTGGGTTTACAGTAAATTGAGATTATTGTTCAGGGACTATAGTGAACATACATCTGACCAGACACTCCAGTTATTGGTCTACGAACGATCATTATAATTAAAATTAGATAGATATTATATGGTATGGTTTTGGTATTTACTAACCGACGAAATGTATTTTCACTAAATTATTTGATCGTTGTATGACTGTTTAACTGATCGATTAAATTATTCCACATGGCAGTTTTAGCTATTAGGATATTTATTGTAGTTAAGTTAGATAATAGTTAGAAAACGCAAGAATGTATTATCCCTGCGTTTGTTACAATCTATGAAATTTTTTGGGTCGAATTAATTTGTTTATTTATTAGTATTTTCTTTTAATATTAGCTTAATCTCTTTTAATTCATTTAAGATTGCATAAAGAACATTATCGTCATTTTCAGTTGGTGAATCATACTGATCTAAGACTTTATCCATAGCCTCATCCCAAGTCAAATTGTTAGTTTCTTTCTCGTTTCGTATCGATATAAATATAGGTATATGTTTATCACTTAAGAGTTCTCGATTTTTTAGCATGTCTTTTTCTCTTAATTTAGCTCTGAAGAATTTGACATTGCCTAATTTGTCATTTACTTCGCTAACGAATTCTTCATTTTGATATTTCATCTTATACACCCTCTCAGTTTTTAATTAACAATCATGATTGCTAAACCACCAAAGTGGAACTTGTTATTTAACATAAAGTATTACCACTTTTTTGAGCCTTCAGTTCCTCGATCATAAAACGATAAATATTCCACCC
>DASQMK010000294.1:0-3178 GCA_035645575.1 Metabacillus sp. | reverse complement strand
CAAATGTAATAATTGTGTCTAGTATTGTTTCACCAATTACCTTTGATAACGCCTCAGACCTTTGTAAATTGATTTTCACCTGGTCTAATCTGTTATGAACCTCGTTAATTTTAGCCTTCTGTTTCCTTTCATTTTCAACTATTGCTTCTTCATGTTTTTGATGAAGCTGAACAAATTGTTCAATTTTCTGCCTTAAAGTTTCTGGATGAAAAGGCTTAAAAATATAATCAATAGCACCGACTGAATAGCCTTGTTTTACATGCTCTACTTCTTGGCTTATTGCCGTGATAAAAATAATCGGTATATTTCTTGTTTTCTTTCTTGATTTAATAAGCTGTGCAGTTTCAAAACCATTTAAACCAGGCATTTGAACATCTAATAAGATAACAGCAAAATCCTGTTTCAGCATACACTTTAATGCCTCTTTGCCTGAAGTTGCACTGACTAAATGATAGTTTGAAGATGTCAGTACAGCTTCCAATGCCAGTAGATTCTCAGGATGATCATCAACCATTAAAATATTAACCTTTTTACTAGTTGGTTTATTATTTGTATTTTCTGTACAGTTTTTGCGGTCCATCAAATTCTCCGTAACAGTTTTCATAACTTGTAAATTTAATCCCCTCTCTTTTACCTAAACCAAGAAATCCTGATACGCTCAAGCTATCATAAATCAGTTTATGGACATCATTTTGAAGACGTTTATTAAAATAAATTAGGACATTTCGACAAATAATAATATCAAACTCGTTAAATGAATGATCCGTTACTAAATTATGCTGTGCGAACACAACATTTTTAAGAAGAAAGGGATGGAAAAAGACCTGATCATCAACCGCCTTATAGTATTCAGAAAATGATCTTTTCCCACCTGCTTCAAAGTAATTTTTTGTATAGAGTTGCATTCCGTCTATTGAGAAAATACCGTTTTTAGCTTTCTCTAAAACATGAACATTTATATCTGTAGCAAAAATCCTAGTCTTATCATAAAGTCCTTCCTCATGTAATAAAATTGCCATTGAATAAACTTCCTCACCCGAAGAGCATCCCACATGCCAGATCCGTATTTTAGGTAAATTCTTTACAATGGGGATTACATTTTTTCGAAAACTGTTAAAAAATTGGGGATCTCTAAACATTTCAGTTACATTGATGGAAAAATCCGAGATTAAATCTTCCATCGCCTTTTTATCCCGCAGTACACTTTCTTGTAATGCAGATATGCTATTCAAATTTTCTTTTTTCACACGTTGCGTGATTCTTCTTTGAACAAAAGGAAAGGCATAGTTTCTAAAATCATAACCACAATAACGAAAAACAGCTTCTAATAGTAAATCTATTTCAATTTTCTCTACCTCATCAACTAGTAAGTTATTTTGCATTCTATCTGAAATCTCCTACCCCTCCTTGCTGTACAACCAAACATGCATTAGCGAGAATAATTGATCTAAGTTAATTGGCTTGCTAATATAATCCGTTGCTCCAACCTCTAAGCATTGCTCCCTACTATGTTTCATCGCCTTTGCTGTTAATGCAATGATTGGTATGTGGTTAAACCGCTGTATTTTCCTGATCTCTCTTATCGCCTGAAACCCATCCATCTCCGGCATCATAATATCCATAAGAACCAAATCCATATCAGGATTATTATGTAGCTCTTCAATTCCCTCTTTTCCATTTTCTGCAATAACTATATCCAGCTCATATTTTTCAAGTGCTACTGTTAACGCATATACATTTCGAATATCATCATCAACTATAAGAATTTTCTTCCCTTTAAGTAATGATTTCCCCTGTTCCTTTAGATGATGATCCATCTCCCTATTCTCGTTGTTATTTACAACCAACGAATAATTTTGCTCACGTGTCACTGCAGCTTCTTCTATTGAGGAACGATCAATCATCGTGTTTTTCTGTTCATCAAAAGGCAAATATAATGTGAAGGTACTACCCTTACCTTTCTTACTCTTCACCTCTAAAAATCCGCCTAGTAAGTAAGCTATATTCTTACTTATTGAAAGGCCAAGTCCAGTACCACCATATTGTCTGCTTGTTGTCCCATCTGCTTGTTTAAACGCCTCAAATATCGCTTCTTGTTTTTCTTCATCAATTCCAATTCCGGTATCAGTGACTGAAAAAGCAATCATCGCTGTCACATGGTTACTTCCTGTATGTTTTACCCTTTCCTTATTTACCTTTTGTACTGATAATAAAATGCTTCCGTGCTCTGTAAATTTAAATGCATTTGATAATAGATTTTTTAGTATTTGCTGTAACCTTTGCTCATCTGTTAAAAGAGTTTCAGGTAAATCAGCTTGTAACTCAATTGTAAAATCTACGCCTTTTTGACGTGAAATGGGAGAAAATTGCCCTATGATAAATTCTTTTACTTTTTGCAATTTCACCTCTTTAGGTATTACCTCTAACTTTCCAGATTCGACTTTTGCTAAATCTAAAATATCGTTAATGAGTTGCAATAAATCATTACCTGAAGAGAAAATCGTACGAACATACTCTTGTTGTTTAGTAGTAAGATTACCCTCACTATTTTCTGATAAGATTTTTGCTAATATTAATAAACTATTAAGCGGTGTTCTTAATTCGTGAGACATATTCGCCAAAAATTCAGATTTATATTGAGAACTTATCTCTAGTTGTTGAGCTTTTTCCTCAAGTGCCTCTCGAATCCTTTCGATCTCCTGCTTCTTCTGCTCAGAAGTTTCATACTGTTCCTCAAGCTTTTCATTTGTTGTTCTTAATTCTTCTTGTTGTACCTGTAATTCCTCAGATTGCGCTTGGAGTTCTTCTGTTAGCGCTTGTGATTCTTGTAGCAATTGAACTACTTTCATCCTATTCATAATACTATTAATTGTAATCCCTATATTACTACTAACTTCTTCTAGAAGCTTAATATGAGTGCTATTAAATATTTCAAATGAAGCAACCTCTATAACAGCAAGCACACTACCTTCAAATAGAACAGGCAGGATCATTATATTTTTAGGTGTTCCCTTTCCCAACCCTGAATGTACATTTATATAATGATCTGGAATACTCTTAAGTAAAATTGGTCGTTTTTCTGCTGCACTTTGCCCAATTAGACCCTCTCCAAAACGAAAATACTCAAATTTATTATTTTCATCTAACAAGGCATATGAAGCCATTTTCTTTAAAAACT
>DASQMK010000293.1:0-4663 GCA_035645575.1 Metabacillus sp. | reverse complement strand
ATTTGTAGTAATCTGTGATTACACGATCAAGCTTTACTTCGCATTGTTCTGCAAGTTCTTTTAGTGACTCTTCTTTCGTTTCACGATATACTAGCCAAAGTAAACCAGGCCAAAATCCAGCTGTCCACCAAGAAGGTGCTTCTAATTGATAAGAACCATTTACGCTTGCGTGTGGAAAATTTGCTCCAATCTTTTTGCTCATTCTCTCAACCTTTGCATTTACTTTTCCCCACGCTTTATCTACCCAAGATAAATTTTCCATATAATCACCTTTTTCATTATTAGATTTATCCCACTCTTAACGGGCAGTAAGACCCCACCCTTAAGCTTCTAAGTTTACAAAGAGGGTAGGTTGGGGGATAACTGCCCGTAAAGTTCCGATTGGTTCAACTATCCATCAGTGAGGGATGAAGCCCCCCACTGATGGAAGTTTCACTTTACCCTTTCAATGGAACCGCTTTATTTCTTCTCTCCTCTAAATTCAATAGGAGTTACTCCAACATAGTTTTTGAAAACTTTTATAAAGTAGCTTTGATTGTCATACCCTAGTCTTTCACAAATTTTCCCGACAGGTTCAATTGTTTGTTCAAGTAACTCTTTTGCTCTATTAATCTTCGACTTTGTTACATATTCAACAAATGTTTCCCCAACTTCCTTCTTGAACAACCGGCTAAAATAACTAGGGTTTAAATAAAGGATATTTGCGACTTCATCAAGGCTAATTTTTTTCTCTAAATTAACAGCTACATACTTACAAGCTTCAATAACTTCCTTACGAAGTGATTGGGTCGAAAGATCATTTACAGCGTAAATAAGCATTTCGAAATATTGGATGAGCCACTTTTTTAGCCCATATAATGAATCAATACTAAGTACTTCCTCATGAAGAACCTCGTCAGATGAGTTTGTGCCAAAAAACTGTAATGCTTTTAATCTTACCTTAAGATCTAACAATAGCTTTAATACCCAATCTTTTACTATTTCTGAACCATATTCTTTTTCTTCAAAAATTTCTATCCACTTTGTAACAAGAGGGTTTACCTTTTTCATATCCTTTTCTATAATGAGCTGTCTTATTTCAATTGATGCTTCATCATACCAAGCGAATAGGCTTTCGTTAGACTTGGATTTAACTTGTTTTTTCTCAATCGTACCATGTTTCATATAAAATCTCTGATGTGTGCGATTTAATAAACTTGTTAACTCCAATTTGAAAGAAGGCTGGTCATCAATGATCTCGCCAACTAAAAAAGAAACCGATATACTTAAGGTATCTAATACAGCTCTTTGAATGTTAATTAAACATTTGGTAGCGATACCAAAACTATCTGATTTTAAATTAGGGGTATACGGAAGAAACACAAACGATTCTTTACTTCCTAAAGTAAAATGTACTACTCCTCGATAATCCTTTATCACTTCATTTATTACATTTTGGATTGAAAAAACTAACAAATCTTCAGTGTCATAGCTTGCCTTTGCTAAACGGAAATCTTGTACAAAACATAGAGCCGGAATATAAGAATGGCTTTTCATATTTAAGCCAAGCGAATAAGCTTCATCATACCACCCAATATTGTTGTAAGTTTTTTGATAGACTGTTTTTCGAAGAAAATCCTTCTTCATTGATTCCCTAGTTCGCTCAACAATGTTTTTCAACTGATATTCATGCAATTTTTGTTGATGTTCTTTTTCTAAATTCCCCTTTAACTTCTCCACTAGTAACGATAAATCTCTTGGATCAAGAGTATCTTTTAATATATAGTCCTGTACATTTAATTTTAATGCCTGATGAGCAAATTCAAACTCATTATGGCAAGTCAACACACATACTTGTAAATATGGGTTTATTTCCTTCAATTCTTTTATTAACTCAATCCCGTTCATTTTTGGCATACCAATATCGGTTATTAAAATATCTGGCATTTCGTTTAGGGCAAACTGAAAAGCACTAGAACCATTTTCATGCAAACTCTGTAGGTTTAATCCCAGTTGTTCCCATTCAATTGTCTCAGATAACAGCTCTAAAACTGGAAAATCATCGTCTGCTAGCATCACATTATACATTAGGCTTGTTACCTCCTCTAGAAACATACAAGATTACTTTTGTTCCTCCACCTTCTACACTATTAACCTCCATGTTAAAAGCAGATCCAAAAGTCATACTCATTCTTTCATATACATTTGATAGACCAATACTTGAAAAACCATTTTTATTTTTCACATTCATGACTTCTGAATGGCGTGTAAGATTTTTCCGAAGATTATTTAATGCTTCTTCATCCATACCTTGTCCGTTATCTTCAACTATGATCATCAAGTCATTTAGCTTAATATAAGCTTTTAAAGAAATCGTTCCTGCACTTTGATTTAAACCATGTATAATTGAATTTTCAATAATAGGCTGCAAAATAAATCTTGGTATTTCTTCCAAATATGCTTCTGGAGTTACATCTATTTCAAAATGCACCTTCTCTTTTTGACGCATATTCATAATATGGACATAATCTTTTACTATTTCTACTTCTTGCTTAAAAGATATCATTCCTTTATCCTTATCTATTGTCATTCTTAGTAATTTTGATAAGGAACTAATCATTTCTGCTGTCTCAAAATCACCTTTTTTCATTACTTTCATTCTAATAGAATTAAGTACATTAAAAAGAAAGTGAGGGTTTATTTGGGCCTGTAACATAGCAAATTCCGCTTTACGTTTTCTATTTTGAGTTTCGATGATTTTTATAATCATCTCATTAATTCGATCAAGCATTTCATCAAATAAATTTGAGAGCCTGCCTATTTCATCATTACTTTGCAAATTTGATCGAACTTCTAAATTTCCGTCTTGAACAGCTTTAACAACATTACCTAAATGGACAAGCGGCTTTGTTATTGTTTGAAGGACATAAGTTAAAATAATAAAAAAGACAATAAATGAAATGAACTGTGCCAAAAACAACTTATTAAAAATTGAGTTTATTTTATAGATTGCTTGTTTGTAAGGATTAATAGACACTATTTTCCAGCCTGTATTTGAAATTGTGTGCTCTGCATAGAGATATTTTTCGTTATTAATTTTTAATATATTCGAAAAATCTTCCTTCTGAACTTGATCTAAATAAGGGAAGGATAAACCAATCATGTCGTTATTTCTATGTGAAATAATCCTATTCGATGAGTCCACAATCATCATTTCTTCAGAACCAGGTAAATTATGAAAAGCTTGCTTAAGTTTATCTTCCATAATGGTCACAATTACGTACCCATATATTTTAAAATTAGAATCTCTCAGTGTTCTTGCAACAGATACTTGAAAAGGATTCATACTTTTTTCTGATTTGAAGACAGTTGGTTGACTACCAATCCATATGGATCCATACCCATACACATCATCTAGTTCTTTGAACCAACTTTCCTCAAATAGCTTTTCTGGATTGTAATCATCCAAGGAATAATTTGTGTAATGGTTACCATTTTTCAATAAAATAGTAACGTATGATTTTTCACCAACTATTGTGATGTTTTCTATCGCTTTTACGACCTTATTGTATTCAATATATTCTTCATATTGATTACCCGCTAAAAACTCGTCACTTTTCTCTTTATTTGCATTCTTTTTTAAAATTGTATTTATTTCAGAATCAAACTGTACATAATTTGCTGTATAGAGCATATCATCTAGGAATTTTGTTACATATTCTCCTGCTAACTTTAATTCTCTATTAGCATTTGATAGGGCTTGTTCTTTCATTGCATCCTTTGTCAAATAGCTATTAACAAATAATGTAATCATCGCTGGTATAACAATACATATAATTGTAGTTAAAATAACTTTAGAACGAAAAGAATAGGGCGTCAGCTTCCGCTGTAACCGATTCCACATAACCAACCTCCTCATTAAGAAAAGATGGGGGCAGAAACGGTTTATTACGCCCCTTACTATAAGTTTATCAAACGTTTATTGGTTATTGTCGATAATTTCTTGTACTCTCTCTTGTGTTGCACTAACTGTAGCGTCAATATCTTGATCACCTAAAATTAATTTCTCATATTCTTCATTTATTACTTTGTAAATTTCAGATTGATAAGGTACTGGCGGAATAATTTTAGATGATTTTGCATTTTTTAATACATTGATTAATGACTCTTTATCAACCTTTTCTGGACTCGCTGTTCCAGCTAAAATACCATCGACAATGGAGGTTAATTCATCATCACTTACACCATTCCAAGCAGGAACGTTTTTACCTTGAACGATTTGTCCTTCTGTTGAGTACCAACGGATAAAGGTATACGCTTCTTCCTTATGCTTAGAAGTTTCAGCTACAGACATAAAATCAGTTGTGACAGGAGTGTATCCACCTTCAGCCCCAGCTCCATTTTTTGGATAAGGAGCAACGGCTACATTAAAATCAAGTGGGAACTGATCTGTTCCGCCTAATTCTGTGTTCATCCAACTACCAATTAGCACCATACTTGCATCTTGACTAAAGAACTGGTTACGATAATGAAGTTTCTGAGAAATTATATCTGTATATGGTGTAGCAGATTTATCTTCTTTTTCCATTTTCACACGCATTTCTAATGTTTTACGGAATAATGGATCTTCTATATTTGAAGAACCGTCTGCTTTAATAAACTCCGTATTATCTTCTTCACTAGC
>DASQMK010000292.1:0-4026 GCA_035645575.1 Metabacillus sp. | reverse complement strand
GCTTGTATAAGGCAGAGTTAAATTCCTTAGAAAAGGGCCCCTGAATGGCTACAATATCTTTTTGAGGAAAACCGAGCCTTTCGCATTTTTCCATATTATCCTTTCTTGGAAGCATTCGAGCAATCACTCGAGTATCTGGTTCGATTAACAATCGACTGGTGAAAATTTCCAACGTCTTGCTACCTGTTGTGAGCATAATGACACCTTTTCTCTCAGCAGCTACTTCTGCTGCTTCTTCATAAGTGTCAACCATAGTAATTCCCTTATGTTCATATGACTTTGACTCACGTTCATATCGGATATAAGGAACACCTGCTTCTTTCGCACTTAAAAGAGCATTTTTGCTTGCTTCCTCAGCAAAAGGGTGACTAGCATCAACCACTGCTTTAAAGCCTTGTTCTTTGATGATATTCACAAAATCCTCATTCGTTAGTCTTCCGACCAAAACATTTAATCCTACCTTTTGCATTTCTTTTCCGGCATTTTCTGTAACAACCGTTGTAAGGACCTCATAACCTGCATCTTTCATTGTTAGCGCTAAAGCTCTTGCATCACTTGTACCAGCTAAAAAGAGAATCATCCTTTTTGAACCTCATGTTCATGATGATGGTGGTGGTGATGCCCATGATCATGGTCGTGATCGTGATGGTGGTGATGATCAATATGCTCCATTGCTCCAATTCGATAAACACATGTGTCACAGTTCATTTTTACTTCACCTTGTACTGCCTCTTCTATACGATCTTTTATGATGGTCTTAAGTCTAGAATGAAAGCCAAAATAGCCTGCAAGCTTGAACTCAACATCTGGATGCTCTTGCTCAAACTCTAGAATCATGTTTTCAAGACGTTTGATTAAGATTCCCGTAAAAAGAAAATAAGGTAAAATGACAATTTTCTTTGCACCTAATTTGATACATCTCTCTACGCCTTCTTTCACTAATGGGTCTGTTACACCCATAAAGGCGGGTTCTACGAGTTTGTAGTTGAGTTTTTCCCATAATAGACGAGTGATTTTATACAAATCACTGTTCGCATCAGGATCACTTCCACCTCGACCTAATAAGATGACAGCCGTATTAGGATCTTCTTCATTTATTTGTTCGCCAACTTCTTCTAAACGGCTTTTGCAAATTTCCATTGTTTCTTCATGAATGCCAAATGGTCTTCCGTAGGTAAATGAAACATGAGGATATTTTTCCTTTGCTTCATCAATAGCAGCTGGAATATGAATTTTAGAATGACCTGCTGCAAGAAGCATGAGAGGGATAACAAAAACACTTGTTGCTCCCATTTCTACACATGTTTGAATACCTTGGTCAATGGTTGGTCTTTCAAACTCTAGAAAACAGGTTTCCACTAAAAGCTCTGAATCTAGCTGTGGCTTTAGTTCTTTAATTGTTTGTCTTACCTGTTCGTTTCCTTCTGGGTCTCGACTTCCATGACCAACTAGTAAAATAGCTTTCATACGATTCTCCCCTATCCTTTTTAATCCCCACATGGAGCTGGTTCAATTTCTATCTTTGGTGCCATGTCTTTAAATGTATAGCCTTGTACATTTCCAACTCGCTTAAAGTATTTAAAAAACCGCTCATTTGGATGGCCTTTTTCTTTGTATTCATGGACAATTTTTTCGATTACTTCGACAATTTTGTCTGGGTCAATTCCTTCTGCAACAGGCTGACCTGGATGAGCCGTTCTACCAACTGTTTTCGCACCTAAAAATAAATCAAATTTCCCTTTTCGAAAGATAATGCCAATATCTTCATTAACAGCACCAAAACATGCCATACCACAGCCGTTAAATCCTACCTTTAACTCTTTTGGCAAATCTAGTCCGCTTAGTTTTTCATGAAGCTCTTCAGCATATGGAATCGAATCCTTTTTTTCACCCTCACAAAAATCACATGCTTTTAGTTGAAACACATCACCGATAGGTTCTAATAGAAATCCAACATCACCTAGTTTTTTTGTAATTAAGTCAGGATTACTTGTTGGAATTCTAAGTATGATTTGATGGTGTGGTGTATACTCCATTGAGCCTTCATCTCCAACAACATCTGCAAGTGTCGTCATTTGCTTTGGTGTAAACTTTTTATTGGCAATTCCAGGGCTTACAGCTAATTCAAAAATGGATGTAATAGGGTTATTGACTGCCACTTGATGTTGAATTTGATTATTGTTCGTGGGCGTGTTAAAACCACTCTCCACTTTTCGAAGAGCTTCCATTGCGATTTGTAAAGAGCTTTCCTCAGTTTTTTTTTCTTTCAATTTTTTGTGTTGCTGCTCCATATCATTTTTCCCTTTATGGAGCGCCCATGGCTCGTTTTCATGTCTAAGTCGTTCATGAGGCTTTAATCGTTGCTCAGTTGAATTCAGTGTATATTTGCGTTGATAACCACGAGGCGTGATCATTTTATTGTCATATAAAAAAGTTGTTGAATTACCGATAACAACGGTTGTAAGCATTCCGATGTCGTGATCTAGCATATGTTCAAGATCTGTGATCACAATATGTTGTCGATCACGGTATGCACTTTTTACAAGACCAACTGGAGTGGCTGGTGATCTGTAGTTTAAGAGAATTCGTTGTGCCTCTTGAATTTGTCTTGTACGCCTTCCGCTCTTAGGGTTGTAAAGGGTGACAACAAAATCAGCTTGTGCCGCTGCATCTATCCGTTTTTCGATTAAATCCCATGGGGTTAAATGATCACTTAAGCTAATCGTACAAGCGTCATGCATGATCGGTGCACCCAACAAGGAAGCGCAGGAATTAATGGCTGAAACTCCTGGTATGACTTCAACATTAACACCAGTTTCTTCTTTCCAGCCTTTTTCAATCAGTACCTCGTATACAAGTCCTGCCATTCCATATACTCCAGCATCTCCGCTCGAAATTACTGCTACCGTTTTTCCTTCTTCTGCTAGACGAACGGCTGCTTGAGCGCGGCTCACTTCTTCAGACATCCCTGTACTTATAATCTCTTGATCTGTTAATAAATCTTGAATCAGTTCTACATAGGTTTTGTAACCAATAATACAATCGCTCTCTTGTATGGCATCTTGAGCCCTTTTCGTCATATGCTCAAAGCTTCCTGGGCCAAAACCGATAACAAGTAACTTTCCTAACAATGCATTTTCCTCCTTACACTTTGCTTTTTTGTGGTTTATCTATTCCGATGATCGACTTCGAATGTTTAGGTGCTGCAAAATGCTCCTGTTCATATGTGTAAATCACACTGTCTTCTATCACTTTTCCACCAACTAGATGCTCTTGAACAATTTCTTTCGCTAATTCAGGGGTACCAGCTTTGTACCATACTCCTTCTGGATAGACCACAACTACACAAGCATCTTTACATCTCCCGTTGCATCTTGTTCGTGTTGTATGAATTCTATTGTCCAAATCTAAGTTTGTAATCTCTTCTCTAATTGCTTGTGTCACTTCCTCGCCTCCTTTTCTCATACAGCTACTTCCGTTGCATATTAATACATGATGCTTTGTTTCGGTTAAATTCCATGTCGTCATCTGAACACTTCCAATCTATTAAATATTTAGACTTTGTTCATGCAAACTGTTGATAGGTACAAAAGCGCAAGCGCCCGTTCAGCAACGTATGAACTGGAGCACTCCGTATGAGATAAAGGAAACACGAAGAGCACAAGCGTCGATGTTGACTTATCGTAAGGAGGAGTGTGAAGTTCACTAGTTGCTGGGCGCTGGAGCTGGATGCCGTGCGCTTATCCACAGTCCAAGAATTTTATAATTTCCTAGACGAGAAGCAAAATAAAAGTGCACCCCTATATAGGTAGAGGTGCACTATAAAAAACCGCTATGAATATAGCATTTTCTACTACACATCTACCTATATGCCCGTAGGTATCAGTTAAAAAGAATAGGCAGGTCTCCTGACTAAGGTTCATTGCTTTATTACGTCTTCCCAATGATTCAGTGACATTTTGTAATAAAGCTCACCATTACAGTGGCGGGGACCGTGTCGGAATTTCACCGACTTCCCTATTAAGC
>DASQMK010000291.1:0-2608 GCA_035645575.1 Metabacillus sp. | reverse complement strand
ACATCATATATGTATTTTTCAGGATATAATGTAGAGAGCTGCCCGCCTAATTGTGGAAGGCTTTCAATAATTTTCACGCTCGCTTGTCGCATTCCACCGTAAAAAGCAGTAAATAACCCAACAGGTCCCCCACCAATAATGGTTATATCATAAACTTTTGTATCCTCTTTCACATAACATCCTCCTCTTCTCATCTATGTAAAAATCTTATCATAACTAAGTTCATTATTTCATGTCCCATCACTTTTATAATCTGATTTTTTAAAAAAAATAGCCGAAATATTCTAAATTATAATGTATTTTCAGAAAAAAATATACTACCTTGTAAGAAAAAACTACTTGAAAAAAATTGATAGTATAGATATTATGAAATATAGGCGTAATTATATATATTTATATGTTTTTCTAAGAGAAATAACCAACGTGTGTTTTGGTAAGTGAATCATTTCACAAAGTATTATCTCTTAAATAAAATAAAATGTTGTGATTCGGTGGATTATAGTAATAACATCATTCGAATTTTGACAACAATTCTATGGAAAAGGTGGATGTATCGGTGAGAAAGCCAAGAGTCGTTATTTTAGGTGCAGGTTATGGTGGATTAATAACAGTTACACGTTTACAGAAACAAATCAGTGTTGATGAAGCTGAAATTACATTAGTGAATAAAAATGATTATCACTATGAAACAACATGGTTGCATGAAGCTTCAGCAGGTACGTTACATCACGATCGTGCTCGCTATCAAATTAAAGACATCATTGATAATAACCGTGTGAAGTTTGTAAAAGACACAGTTGTTTCAATCGATAAAGAAGCGAAGAAAGTCGTTTTAGAAAATGGTGAGGTTGAGTACGATTATTTAGTAATCTCATTAGGTGCACATCCTGAAACTTTTGGTATTCAAGGATTAAAAGAATATGCATTTGGAATTACAAGCATCGATTCAGCAAGACAATTACGTGAACATATTGAATATCAATTTGCTACGTACAACATGGAAGCTGAGAAGAAAGATGAGCGTTTAAAAATTGTTGTTGGTGGAGCAGGATTCACTGGTATCGAGTTCTTAGGTGAGCTTGGAAATAGAATTCCTGAGCTTTGAAAGGAATATGATATTGACTTCAATAAAGTTCGTATCATCTGTGTTGAAGCGGCTCCAACAGCACTACCAGGATTTGATCCTGAGTTAGTCGATTATGCAGTAAATCACCTTCAAAAGAAAGGTGTAGAATTCATGATCGGTACAGCAATTAAAGAATGTATCGAAGATGGAATCATTGTTGCCAAAGGCGAGGAGCTTGAAACAATTAAAGCTGGTACAGTTGTATGGGCTGCAGGTGTTCGTGGTAACAGCGTTGTGGAAGAAGCTGGCTTTGAAAACATGCGTGGCCGTGTAAAAGTTGATGGTTACTTACGCGCACCAGGACATGAAGATGTATTTATCATTGGAGATTGTTCATTAATTATCAATGAAGAAATCAATCGTCCATATCCTCCAACAGCTCAAATCGCGATGCAACAAGGTGAGACTTGTGCGAAAAACTTAGCAGTAGCGATCCGTGGCCGTGGAGAAATGGCTACATTCACACCAGATATTAAAGGTTCTGTAGCTTCACTTGGTGAGGATGATGCAGTTGGTGTTGTATTTGGTAAAAAACTTGTTGGAACAAAAGCATCATTTATGAAAAAAATGATCGATAACCGTGCATTATACATGGTTGGTGGTCCTTCATTAGTATTGAAAAAAGGTAAATTTAACATCCTTTAAGATCATCTATAAGGACAAGGGCTTTTGCTCTTGTCTTTTTTGTCGTTTAGGAATATAAAATTCGTTGAACTGTGTATAAGCGCACGACATCCAGCTCTAAAAGCACAGGATGTGCAATTGCAGACTTGGTGATTGACATCGCGCTTTTTGACTGCCAGCACCTAGCCCCTCTAGGGTCTAGCCTCAAATGAATGGAAGACAAAGAACGTCTTTATTCATTTGCGTCTTATGCATGTCGGGGCTGACCAAGGCGCTTGCGCTTTTGCTTTCATGATAGAATGAATAGAGGGAGGAATGAAGGGATGAGTCAGTCTAAGAGGGGTAATGTATGGTTAGCTGTTTCAGGTATTGTTGAAAACGAAAATGGTGAGTGGCTTGTTGTGAAGAAAAAATATGGTGGACTGAAAGGAATGTGGTCTTTTCCCGCTGGATTTGTTAATCAGGGTGAAACGGTAGATGATGCGGTATTAAGAGAGGTTAAAGAAGAAACAGGCATCAGTGCAACCATTAACGGAGTTGTTGGGATTAGGTCAGGTGTGATTGGAGAACACATTAGTGACAACATGATTATCTTTTTCTTAACTGCTAAAACAAAGGAAATTTTCGTCCAAGAGGGAGAACTGGAAGAAGCAATTTTTATGAATCCTGATGAATTAAAGGAGAATCCTGATGTATCAAATTTAATAAAAGATTTAGCTTTAAGGAAATTAATTAAGTATGATCATTTTAATCCAGGAAATCAATTTGGGTACAGGTCATACACTTTATTTTTATAATATTCTAAAAAATGAGAAATTTAGAGGATTCCAAAGTATATACAGGTTGTATTCGCTTACA
>DASQMK010000290.1:0-8762 GCA_035645575.1 Metabacillus sp. | reverse complement strand
AAGCAAGTTTAGAAATTGTATTTTTATTTAAATCTGTTTTCTCCATTAGCCAGCGTTGAGATATTCCTCGTTCATCAAGCCAGAACCCTAATTTACTTCTTGGTTTTCCTATTCTATTCATAAAAAACACCTCAACAATATATTCAATATGATTGTCCTGTATTCCTATTTAAAATAGGAAACTTGGACAATCAATAGTGAATACCATTTAACATACTTAATAAAAATTCGAGAGTGGTTGCGTATCAAGTTGCTAGATTTAATACGAGTCGGATTACGAAATTTCGTTAAAATAACTATTCTATTTCAATTTCTACTCTAGACATCGAAAAGGACACTTAAAAGACTAATATACGAACCAAAAGTCAATCTAAAAGATGTCTTTTTACTAGGGACTATACTACGTATACCTAAGGGTGGTAGTGGCCTAATGATATTTGAATTAACTACGTCAATGCTTGCAGGTGGGTTAGTTGGTTTTTCTTATTATAAAAAAAATGGTGGTGCTTCAAAAGATCACGAAAAAATTGTGAGGATTGCAAGGAATTGTGGGTTGGTTAATAAAGAAGGAAAAGAGATTCGCATATTTCGGAGATCAAAAAAAAGTAATTATACAGAGTATGTCTATCAAATGCCTCAGGGTTTATCAGAACAGCAATTTTTAGATAAGATTAATAATTTCCAAGACGGATTGAATATTAAAAAAATCCTCTATATCTATGAACAAAATAACCGTATTGTACAAATCTTCATTTACTCTTTTTTGGTCAGTCACTTTGATTTGTAATTTCTTCATTTCAGCTTTCATATCACGTAATTCTAATCTAATTTTCTTCATTATAAGTTCGACTAAATGGGTGTATGGTTCGTGTAATTTAAAGTTTGATTGGTTGATCACGTTCAGATCATTTTCTAATATGTCTATCATCTATCAAATAAGTTCTTACAATATATTCGTGAATAAGATCCTCTTCATGTTTTGGTATCGGTGCTTTCATTTTATCACCTCGTAAGATTATTATACGAAAATACGTTCAGTTTACCAGTGTGAACAGAAAATATATTTCCGTATGATGTGATTTAAGGAGTTGATTATGAATGGTTTACTTCAAAGGATTAAAGAAGGGAAATTTCCAATTGAAATAACCTATAATTCAAATGCTGGTGAAATTACGCAACGAACAATAATTTTATTAGAAATTCAAGGCAACTATATAATAGTCTTCTGTCTTTTAAACAACAACCCACATTTTTTAATCATTTATAAATCTTCTCGGCTCCTCACATAACCCTTTCTTAGGGATTACTTTCAACAGGTTCACTAATTTTTCCCTATTTAAGAAATGCATGAAAGTCTTAAATGCAATTGGTCCATAAATAAATTCAAAATATATCATGTAATATTTTTTTAAAAATATTGTAATGTTTTATGTGATGAAATTAAATAATTCTGATAATATTGTCTATTAAATAGGGAGATGGCGCTATTTTTTATATCGGATTTTGTCGAATGAAAACTGTTGTTATTTGTAATATTCTTGGAATAATATGTATCTATCAAATCGATTTGAATTAAATTATGGAAAGGAAATTTAATATTGAATAGACATATTATAAAAGTATTGTTTATAAGATTAATGGTATCTATATTACTAATTTCTTCAGTTCCAGTAAGTGGATTTGCAGAGGAAATAAAAAATAGTAGTAATGATTTACAAGAACCAACTAATGAGGATGTCTCAGCTGCAGAACCAAATGTTGGTGAGATAATAGAACAACGAACTGAAAATACAAAAGTATTTTATAATGAGGATGGTTCCTACACCAAGGAAATATACTTTGAGCCTATTCATAAAAAAGAAAAAGGTAAAAAAGTTTTTGAGGAAATTTCAACGTCTTTAGTTGATGACACTGCAAATTCAAATGAGGTTGAGACGGAAAATACCATATTAGAACCGATTTTCTATAAAAAAATGATCAACGGTAGGTATGCTAGTTTTAATCTCAATGATAATGAGATTAGTTATTCCATTTTGGAAGCTTCAGGTACTGACAAAGAAGCAATTAAAGCAAAGGATGTAACAGCGAAATATAAGAAAAAAGATAATAAGATTTTTCATAAAGGAATTTTTCCAGATATAGACTTACAAAATATCATATTTGGTGAAAATATTAAAGAAGATTTAGTCTTGAACTCCTATGATGGTTATCACATATTTAAATTTAAATTGGAAACTAAATTAGAGGCAGAAACACAAAAAGATGGTTCAATAATTTTTAGAGATTCAAATTCTAATATAGTCTTTGAACTTCCAAAGCCATTTATGACAGATTCCAATTATGATGACCAGCTTGGAGAACCTAAAAGATCTGAAAATGTTTTTTATGAATTGGAGGATTTGGAAGATGGTTATCTATTAACTGTAAATGCAGATCAAGAATGGCTTTCGGACCCAAGTCGAAAATACCCGGTTTTTATTGATCCGACGACTTCAGTTAATGCATCAAGTGATACCTTTGTAATGAGTGCATATCCTACAACAAATTATAGTTCATCATCTAGTAAATGGGATGCTGGACAAGGTCAATATGTCTTGAAAACAGGCTATTATGATAGTACCACAGGTACGAATTATGCTTTTTTAAATCACAGTAGTACAAACTTTAAGGATATGAATGTAACTAGTGCTACATTTAATGCTTACGTTACACATTCCTATTATGCAACAACAGCAAATGGATTATGGCTAGACTATGTAACTAGTAGCTGGACTCCTAGCAATGTAACATGGAATACTAAGCCTAGCTCTATTAACATTGGAAAAGTTGATGTTATGCGCGAGCAATGGGCAAAGTTTGATGTCACAAATATAGTAAAAGAATGGGCAAATGGTACAAAATCAAATTATGGATTTAAGCTGCATACTAATGGGAATGGACAGGGATATTGGAAAAAGGTTGTTTCTACTACCAATTCAAGTTTAAAACCTTATCTTTCAGTAACATATACGGTTCCGACAGTTAATACTCCAACTGGAAAAGCATATTCAAACGGAGATGGAACAGGATATGTAAATTTATCATGGACAGCTGTTAAGGGTGCAACAGGTTATAAAGTATGGATTTATAACGGTAAAGAGTACGAATCATTTAGTGTTGGGAATGTTACATCATGGTCAACAAAGGGTAAGAAAATTTGGCCTACTGCAAGTGAAATTAGTAATGGTAGGTATGATTTGCATCAAGATGCTTTAGGAACAGAGCTAGCAATAAACCCTTCTCCAGTATATAAAAATTCAGGTGGAAGTTATCAAACTAATACAAATTATTGGTTTAGAGTAAGTGCTATTTTTCCTCAAGGGGAGGGAAGTTATTCTAATGCATACATGCCTAAATTACCAAATTTGGCAAAACCTGCAACTCCAACAGGTACTAGTTACTCAAATGGGAATGGTACTGGCTATATTGATTTCAAATGGAATGCAGTGAGTGGAGCTACAGGATATAAAATCCTGCTATTCAACGGTAAAGAATATGAGGCATTAGATGTTGGAAATGTGACCACATGGTCAACAAAAGGAAAAAAATATTGGCCAACTACTACAGAAATTAATTCGGGTCGTTATAAGTTACATTTATCTGATAGTTTAGGAACTGAATTAGCAGTCAATCCATCACCAGTATATAAAAATTCAGGTGGAAGTTATCAAACTAATACAAATTACTATATAAGAGTAGTTGCTTATAATTCACTAGGGGAAACAATTAATTCAAATGCATATATGCCGTCAATAACTCCGATTGCAAAACCTGCGACACCAACAGGTTTTACTTATACCAACATGTTAACAAGTAATTCGGGTTATGTTGTACTAAACTGGAATGAAATATCAGGTGCAACAGGTTATAAAGTCTGGATATTTAATGGTAAGGAATATCAAAGTTTTAATGCAGGGGATACGACCACCTGGACTACACAAGGGAAAGGGATTTGGCCAACTGCAACAGAGATAAGCTCAGGTAAATATCAACTCCATACAGATGGAAAAGGTTCAGAATTAGCATTAGATCCGTCTCCTGTATATGTGAACTCAGGTGGGAACTATAAAACTAATAAAAATTACTGGTTTAGGATAAGTGCATATGATAGCAAGGGAGAAACGATCTATTCAAATGCATTTATGCCAACATTTGGTGAACCAGTCGAATTTTTAGGCGAAGAAGAGTATTGGTCATTATTAAATGTTCCATATGGTAAAGTAAATATGGCCACAGGTAATTTAATTATTGGTGAAGGTGATTTTTCAATTTCAGGAAGAGGGCCTGAGTTAGGTTTAAATAGAACATACAATAGTTTATCAACGTCAGTTGGAATCTTTGGTCCTGGATGGCATTCAGACGCAGAAATGACAGTCACTTCAAATAGTGATAAAACAAAGGCAACTCTAGTTGATGAAGATGGATCCGTTCATATTTTTACTAAACAAGCTGATAATACGTACAAAGCTCCAACAGGAGTCTATCTTGAGTTAACAGAAGATACGTCATCTTTTATATTAACAACGAAAGATCAGTCTAAGGCATATTTTTCAAAGCAAACCGGACAATTAAGTAAAATAATTGATGGTTATAATAACCAATTAACTTATAAGTACGATACTACAGGCAAACTAACAACAATGACTGATGCTTCGGGTAGAGTATTAACTTTTACTTATAACTCAGATGGATTAGTATCAAGTGTTACAGGTCCTGCTAGTAGAAAAGTTACTTACACGTATAGTAATGGCTTTTTAACAAAAGTAACACAAACTGCTGGTGAAATAACGTCATATGAATATGATAAAGGTAAAATTGTAAAAGTATGTGAGCCAAACCATACTGATACAAAGCCTGTTATAAATCAATTTGTATATGATATAAATACCAATCATATTAAAGAAGTAATCAATCCTAAAAAGCAAAAATATTTACTGGATTATAATTTAACTAATAAAACACTACTATTTACTCAGCCAAACGGTAGAAAGATTCAATATACCTATAACGATGCTGCTAACCCAACTCTAATCATTGAGGATGTGGATGGGTTAAAAATAACAACTTCTTATAAATATGAAGGTAATAATTTAATTGAATCAAAGGATCCTAATGACCAGGGTAAAACAACACCTACTGAAAGCTATCGGTATGATGCAAATGGAAATGTAATTTCTACTACAGATAGTTATGGTACTGAGAAATATGAATATAACAGCAATAATGATGTAACTTCCATTTTAGATACTGAAGGGAATCAAACAACGATAGCTTATGAAGATTTAGATCCTGTTTCAGAGACAGATCAAACTGGTAAGACTTCATCTATTGCGAAATATCAAAAAGATGCCAATGGTAATAGTAACGGGAACCTTATAGAGTCAAGTTATGATCTTGGAACAGCAACAAATTTAATTCAAAACAATAGTTTTGAGAATGAATTGATTGGATGGACTAAATTAAGTAAAAATGATAACGGGAATATAACAGTCGATAGTTCTACAAATAATGGACTCGGTGGGGCTAAGTCATTAAAAATTACATCGCAATCAACGAGTTTGGATCTTTCTTACATTTCTGCAACACAAGAAGTATTAGTACAAGCAAATACTAACTATTCATTAAGTGGTTTAATAAAAACTGACTTATCCAAAGCAAATGCCTTTTTTAATGTTCAGTTTTTAGATTCAAATAATTCTCATATTTCTTGGGCTGACAATAGGTATAGCCAAATTGGTGGAACAAGAACATGGACAGAAAGGCAATTATCATTCAAAACACCATCAAATACAGCAAAAATTCGCATATACCTAGAAGTTGATCATAGGGACGCAACAGCATCAGGTACAGCTTGGTTTGACACGATTCAATTAGAAAAAGCAGAAGTTTCTTCTAGTTACAACCCAATACAAAACAGCAGTTTTAATGGATCATTATCAGGTTGGGCAGGCACGGGGGGAAGTCTGGATTCTTCTAGTGGTTTCGAAGATAATACATCATTAAAGGTTATAAGGACGACTGAAACACAAGCAGCTAGCGAATATAAGCAAGCTATTAACATTGGACAGAGTTCTACTGATGGACCTTTTGACATAACATTAACAGGCCTTTCGAAAGCAGAAAATGTTGTGAAAAAAGGGACAGTATCAGAAAGAGATTATTCATTAGTTGGGAAAATAACTTATACAGACGGAACAACTAAAGAGTATGTAGCGAATTTTCCAATTGGAACACAAGAGTGGAACCGTACAGCTGTGAAGATTCCTGCTTCAAAGCCGGTGTCAAAAATTGATGTTTCAACTGTTTTTAGAGGGAATTATGTTGGAACAGTTTGGTTCGATGGAATTCGTTTATTGAAGGGCAATGTCGTAACAAAAAACACTTATGACAGTGCGAAAAACTATGTCATTGAGTCAGAAGACGAGCTCGGATATAAAACACAAAGTACTTATGATTCATATGGGAATAAAACAAGTGAAACAGATGCAAAGGGAGAAAAGAAAACTTATCAGTATGATCTGGCAAACCAACTTCAAAAGTTGTTGTTAGCAAATGGTACCTCCATTAATTATCAATATGATAAAAATGGAAGCATGGTTTCAAAGAATATTTCTTCTTCAAGTGGAACTACACAAGGGTTTACTTACAGCTATGATGAGAATGGTGACCTTATAGAAACCGTAGGTCCATTAAACGATAAAACTACTAATGAGTATGATGCTAATGGAAACAAAATAAAAACGGTTCTTCCAAAAGGGAATATCATTACTTACTCTTACGATGGTACCGACCGGATTAAAAGTACATCGATTAATAGTGTTGCGACATATGGTTACACATATGATAAGAATGGAAATGAAACATCTGTTTCATACACAACAGAAAGCCGTTCTAAAAATAGAATTTTTGATTCATCAAATCGAATTATCAAACAAGAAGATAGAGGAGCTATTCAAGAGTGGAAGTATCCTACTACTTCTGACAAATTAAATGAAATGTTATTTACACATGGTACATTTAATCAGAGCGTTAAATATCAATACAATAAATTAGACCAGAATACCGTTGTAAATGATGGTGAATTTAATTATCGTTTTGATTATGATGAACGAGGAAATGTAAAAACATTTACCTCTGGAAATGGAACTGGTGCTTCATTTAAATATGACGATCGTGGATTAGTTCAACAGTTAGTAGTAGGGAAAAAAGACGGTACCGATCTTTTAGACGAAAGCTACAGTTATGATGCCAACGGAAATCGTACACAAATTAAGTATCCAGATGGGAAGACTATTTCATATGAATATGAACAACTGGATCAGTTAGCAAAAGAAACGTTAAAAGATGGAACCGTATTAGAGTATACTTATGATGGTTTTGGAAATCGAACACTCGTTAAAAAGATACAAAATGGACAAACGACTAGTACCGTAAGTGAATATAATATCGCCAATCAATTAACGAAATTTGGAACAGAAATAATCAAATATGATCTAAATGGAAATCGTACTGAAGATGGTAAATTAATCTACAAGTGGAATGCCCAAGACCAGCTCGAATCTATCACAAAGAAGGGTGAAACTTCACCATTTGTCACCTACAAATATGATGAAGATGGTAGACGTATACAGAAGTCACTTGGAACTTCAGTAACAAACTATCATTATGATGGTGATAGTTTAAATGTTTTATATGAGACAGATGGGCAAAATCAGGTTGTAAGATCCTATATCTATTCTGAATCAGGTCAACTTCTTGCGATGAAGAAAGGAACTGAAAAGTACTTTTATCATTACAATGCACATGGAGATGTCATTGCCCTAACAGATAAAGTAGGTAATGTAGTAGCGACTTACGAATATGATGCATGGGGGAATGTATTAAACGCTGAAGAAACAGCTCCTGTTAAAGGCAATCCATATCGTTATGCTGGTTATCAATTTGATCATGAAACAGGGATGTATTACTTAATTGCAAGGTACTATCAACCAACTCATGGAGTCTTTTTATCACTTGACCCTGATCCTGGTGATGAAGATGATATTCTGACACAAAATGGTTACTCTTATGCCAATAATAATCCAATTAGGTTTGTAGATCCTGATGGTCATTGGGTTTGGATGGCAGCTGGAGCATTAATTGGTGGAGTTTCTTCTTATAAGGCCGCTAAAAAAAGAGGATTAAAAGGATGGAAACTTTGGGGATCCGTGGCAGGAGGCGCTGCTTTAGGATCAATTGGCGGTGTCGGAGCTGGTACCTATAGAGCATTAAAAGTAGCTAGGTATGTTTCAAATAGTACAAAAGGTTCTCAACTGGTTAAAGGGAGAGCAGCGCATAATGCGTGGGACAAAGCTATGAAAAAAGTTCTTCCAGGTGGTAAATATAACAAAACTCTTAGAGGGACTAAAAAGCGTCCAGATGCACAATTTTTAAGAGGAAGAGTTGTTTTAGAATTGAAATCAAAGCATACAAGAAAATCCTCGTATAGAAAACAACTTAATAATTATAAAAAGGCTGGAGCAAAAGTTAGAATTGTTCTAAGATATTAAAAAGAGAATTAAGAAAAGAGGGGAAGTTTTTTGTTTAATGAAGTAGTAAATGATTTATTATCTAAAGCAACCAATGAATCTAGTGATTTAATTGCCCGAGAGTTAGCTAAAATGGAAGATGCAGTTCCTTATCTTATTGATATCTTCCCCTCTTTAAATGAAACACAGAAAATT
>DASQMK010000289.1:0-3237 GCA_035645575.1 Metabacillus sp. | reverse complement strand
CCAGAAAATATATAATGCTATGCTTGAGCTTTCAGACAAAGGTGAGCCGGTAGATATAGTGACGGTGACATCAGAATTAGCTGATGCTAACTTATTAGAAGAAGTAGGCGGAGTTTCGTATCTTAGTGATTTGGCAAACTCAGCACCAACTGCTGCAAATATTGAGTACTATGGAAAAATTGTTGAGGAAAAATCAATCTTAAGAAGACTGATCAGAACAGCTACAACTATTGCACAAGATGGATATAGCAGAGAAGATGAGGTTGAGGTCCTACTCAATGAAGCGGAAAAGACGATTATGGAGGTTGCACAGCGAAAAAATGCTGGGGCCTTTCAAAATATTAAAGATGTACTAGTACAAACCTATGATAATATCGAAACTCTTCACGATCGAAAAGGTGATATCACAGGTATTCCTACAGGATTTATAGAGTTAGATAAAATGACAGCTGGATTTCAACGAAATGATCTCATCATTGTAGCGGCTCGTCCATCAGTTGGTAAAACTGCATTTGCTCTGAATATTGCTCAAAACGTTGCGACAAAGACAGATGAAAATGTAGCGATATTCAGTCTTGAGATGGGGGCAGACCAGCTTGTAATGAGGATGCTGTGTGCTGAGGGGAATATCGATGCCCAAAGATTAAGAACGGGTTCATTGACGCCTGAGGACTGGGGTAAACTTACAATGGCAATGGGGAGTCTATCAAATTCAGGGATCTATATTGATGATACCCCTGGTATTCGTGTAAGTGAAATTCGTGCAAAGTGTCGCCGTCTTAAGCAAGAGAGTGGACTGGGGATGGTATTAATTGATTATCTCCAATTGATCCAAGGTTCTGGCCGATCTGATAACCGTCAACAAGAGGTCTCTGAGATCTCTCGTACGCTAAAGGAGTTAGCTCGTGAATTAAAAGTTCCTGTTATTGCGTTATCACAGTTATCTCGTGGTGTTGAGCAACGTCAAGATAAACGCCCGATGATGTCGGATATTCGTGAATCAGGAAGTATTGAGCAGGATGCCGATATTGTTGCTTTCTTGTATCGTGATGATTACTATGATAAGGAATCTGAAAACAAGAATATTATTGAAATTATCATTGCTAAGCAGCGTAATGGCCCAGTTGGTACAGTATCGTTAGCTTTCGTAAAAGAATATAATAAATTCGTCAATCTGGAACGGCGATTTGATGATGAAGGTGTTCCAGCATAAGGGAGGAGATCATGATAAGTGATTTCCTCTTTTTTACTATCAAAAAAATTTTATGGGTGATAGTATAAGAAAAACCTAAGGCATTCGCCATTGTGACTTGGCGAAAGCCAAGTTTTTCTCATGTATTATTATTAATTTGGAAATACTATACTTTGGGTCAAAAAAATAATTGATGAAACAGAGTAGAAGTGTATGAATAAGTTTGTGTTCAATTTACGAACAAATACTGCAATAGTTTTTAATATTGTTCGTATTTACATTGACTTTCAAATCTGTGGTTGATAAAATATACATGTTTGAATAGTGCGAAATTACGGAGGTGCACGGAATGTCTTCAGTAGTAGTAGTTGGAACTCAATGGGGAGATGAAGGAAAAGGAAAGATTACAGATTTCCTTTCTGAAAATGCAGAGGTTATTGCTCGTTATCAAGGTGGTAACAATGCAGGTCATACGATTAAATTTGATGGAGAAACATACAAGCTTCACTTAATTCCATCTGGGATTTTCTATAAAGATAAAATTTGTGTTATCGGAAATGGAATGGTTGTTGACCCAAAGGCACTTGTTCAAGAACTTTCTTACTTACATGAACGTGGTGTTACAACAGATAATTTACGCATTAGCAATCGTGCGCATGTGATTTTACCTTATCATCTAAAATTGGATGAGGTAGAGGAAGAGCGTAAAGGTGCTAATAAAATCGGAACAACGAAAAAGGGAATTGGTCCAGCGTATATGGACAAAGCAGCTCGTGTTGGCATTCGTATTTCCGATTTACTAGAGCGTGACGTATTCGAAGAAAAGCTTTCTAGAGCCCTTCAAGAAAAAAATCGCCTTTTAGAGAAATTCTATGAAGTAGAAGGCTTTACTGTAGAAGAAATTCTAGAAGAGTATTATGAATATGGACAACAATTTAAGCAGTATGTTGTGGATACATCAGTTGTTCTAAATGATGCCTTAGATGAAGGTCGTCGTGTTCTATTTGAAGGTGCACAAGGGGTTATGCTAGATATTGACCAAGGTACATATCCATTTGTTACATCATCAAATCCGGTCGCTGGAGGAGTAACAATTGGTTCTGGTGTTGGACCAACAAAAATCAACCATGTTGTAGGTGTTTCAAAAGCATATACAACTCGTGTTGGTGATGGTCCATTCCCTACAGAACTAAACAATGAAATTGGTGATCAAATTCGTGAGGTTGGCCGTGAGTATGGTACAACAACTGGACGTCCACGTCGTGTAGGTTGGTTTGATAGTGTTGTTGTTCGTCATGCAAGACGAGTGAGCGGATTAACAGATCTTTCATTAAACTCAATTGATGTTTTAACAGGTATTGAAACATTAAAAATCTGTGTAGCTTATAAATATAAAGGTGAAACGATTAATGAGTACCCTGCAAGTCTGAAAGTGTTATCTGAATGTGAACCAGTATACGAAGAATTACCAGGCTGGACAGAGGATATCACAGGAGTACGTAATCTAAGTGAGTTACCTGAAAATGCAAGACATTATATTGAGCGTATTTCTCAGCTTACAGGTATACCACTATCTATCTTCTCTGTAGGACCAGATCGTTCACAAACAAATGTGATTCGCAGCGTGTATAGCTAAGAATAAAGGGAGGAATGTATGTGCATTCCTCCTCTTTTTTCGGTTTTACTCTTGATCATTTTCGGATAAAGAAATTAAATATAATTTTTTAAAAAATATATTGTAAAGTTATTCATATGATGATATGATAGATCACGTCCTGTTAAGACAAGTTGTTCTTAGCAATAAATTCTCATAATAAAATGAGCCATTAGCTCAGTTGGTAGAGCATCTGACTTTTAATCAGAGGGTCGAAGGTTCGAGTCCTTCATGGCTCACCATTGTTTTTTAAGAAAACAGTGGCCCGTTGGTCAAGCGGTTAAGACACCGCCCTTTCACGGCGGTAACACGGGTTCGAATCCCGTACGGGTCATATCATATCGTTGGAAAGTAGGAAGTGGGTGCACTTACGAAAGCAAAAATGCCCACC
>DASQMK010000288.1:0-4736 GCA_035645575.1 Metabacillus sp. | reverse complement strand
TTATCTCCTAATACAGGAATTGTTGGACATATCATGAATGCATTTGGTTTTCATGATGTAAATCTATTAGCCTCTACAAGTACTTTTGTTCCTGTATATGTTTTATCTGATGTTTGGCAGCACGTAGGGTGGAACAGCATCATTTATTTGGCAGCCCTTTCGAGTGTTGACCCGCAACTATACGATTCGGCAAAAATGGATGGAGCAAATCGATGGCAAATCATTAAAAATGTTGAAATACCTGCGATCATCCCAACGATCATCATCTTATTGATTTTAAATATGGGTTCTATCATTAGTACAGGCTTTGAAAAAATCTTTTTAATGCAAAATCCATTAAACCTACCAGTTTCTGAGGTTATTGAAACATATGTATATAAAATAGGAATCATATCGAATCAATTTAGTTACGCTGCAGCCATTGGGTTGTTTAATACTCTAATTAATTTCGCCTTACTTTTAACGATGAATTATATCGCGAAAAAGTTCTCCAATATTAGTCTTTGGTAATGTTTTGTCAATTCAAATATGCAGGGAGGAGCTGTTATGGCACTACTCACGAAAAAAGGAAAAAATGTGAATGACATAATATTTGATTTGTTTATATACGTTATCTGCGGGATTATTTTTTTAATTATCGCATATCCTCTATATTTTGTTGTGATCGCTTCTGTTAGTGATTCAACCCTCGTTTCCACTGGAAAGGTACTATTATTTCCAAAAGGGTTTAGTTTATTTGGATATAATGAAATCTTTCAGGATGCAAGAATATGGGTTGGTTACAAAAATACAATGATCTACTCGCTTTTAGGTACCTTTGTTAATTTATTGCTTACACTACCAGCAGCCTATGTCTTATCAAGAAAGGAATTTCGTGCAAGACGAATTTTAATGTTTTTCTTTGTTTTTACGATGTTCTTTAATGGCGGATTAATTCCGACTTACTTATTAATGAAAGATTTACAGTTAATTGACACAATGTGGGTGTTCATTATTCCATTCTCGGTGAATGTTTTTAATTTAATTATTACTCGAACATTTTTTGAAACAAGCATACCAAATGAATTATATGAAGCTGCTTCAATCGATGGGTGTAATCATTTTACATTTTTTCTTAAGGTTGTATTGCCTCTCTCCAAAGCGGTTGTATCTGTAATTGGACTTTACTACCTCGTGTGGCATTGGAACGATTTCTTTACAGGGTTAATTTATATAAGAGACTATAGCCTGCAGCCTCTGCAAATTGTTTTAAGAGATATACTGCTTTCTAATCAAGTGTTTGCCGAAGGAGCAGGAAGTGGCGGTGCAGCTGGTGGGTATGCTCAAAGATATGCGGATCAAATTAAGTATGGGGTTATTATTATTTCAACACTGCCAATTTTAATTGTTTATCCATTTATTCAAAAGTATTTTGAAAAAGGGGTTATGATTGGATCAGTAAAAGGATAAAAATGGGAGGAAAGCTATTGATGAATAAAATCGATAGCTTTTATCTCACTCTTAACGGCATTAAGCCCCCCACCTAAAGCTTCTGAGTTTACAAAAGAAGGTAGGTGGGAAACTGCCTGTAAAGGTCCTATTTGGTTCAACTAACCATCGATTGGGATGAAGAAAATACCTGCTGATGGAAGTTTCACTTTATATGGAGGGGGAGGAGAATGAAAGGGTTTGGAGGTAAATATGTTCGTCTAGGTGAATGGTGTTTGAATTTGTTTTTATTAAATTGTCTATGGTTTATTTTTTCATTAGTTGGCGTGTTCTTCTTAGGGATCTTCCCGGCTACTGTAGCTCTTTTTACTGTATTAAGGAAGTTAACGATGGAAGCTGAAGAAGAAGTTCGCATTTTTCACCTTTTCTGGATAACGTTTAAATCAGAGTTTATTAGAGGGAATATGCTTGGGTATGTATGGTCTATCATCGGGATTGCGCTTTTGATTGATTTAAGAGTGTTGAATCAGGTTGAGATAACTCCTCTACATCAAGCTTTAACTATTGCGCTTTATTTTCTCCTTGCTTTTTATTTGTTCATATCATTATATTTATTTCCGATTTATGTGCATTACAATTTAAGATTTCTAGAGTATTATAAATATGCATTTGTTCTTGTTATAGGGCGACCGCTCAAATCACTTCTTTTATTTACTTCGGTAATACTAATCCTATTCCTATTTTCTCTTATCCCTGGACTAATTCCTGTTTTTGGAGTTAGTTTTATAGGTTTTATAATGATGAAAATAGCGTCAACTTCATTAAAGAAACTAAACCGTTCTCAAATAAAGGAAGTTGAATCAATTTAGCACAGTTCCAAAGATAAGATTATAGTTAAGAAATATACCTATTTCCATTCATATTATTGACAGAAAAAGTATGATATGATATTTAAATGTATATGTTAGCACTCTGGTGTTGAGAGTGCTAATTGTTGTGGTTTTTTAAAAGATGTACATAATATGGAAGGAGAGGTTAAATTGACGAAAAAGCAATTTAAAGCAGAATCAAAAAGACTATTGGAAATGATGATTAACTCCATTTACTCTCAGCGTGAGGTATTTTTAAGAGAGTTGATTTCGAATGCAAGTGATGCGATTGATAAAATTTATTACAAAGCATTAACAGATGATTCATTAACATTTGATAAAGATAGCTATTATATTAAAGTTACTCCAAACAAAGAGAATAGAACGTTAACGATTACTGATACTGGAATCGGGATGACGAAAGACGAGCTTGAAAACAATTTAGGTGTTATCGCAAAAAGCGGCTCTTTAGCGTTTAAAAAAGAAAATGAATCAAAGGATGGCCACGATATTATCGGGCAATTTGGTGTTGGTTTTTATGCTGCGTTTATGGTAGCGGATGTTGTAACTGTTATTAGTAAAGCACTCGGAAGTGATGAGGCTTACAAATGGGAATCAGAAGGTGCAGAAGGTTATACAATTGAACCATATGAAAAAGATACAGTTGGGACAGAGATTATTCTGAAGATAAAAGAAAGTGCTGAAGAAGAAAGCTATGATGAGTTTTTAGAGGAATACACGCTAAAATCCATTATTAAAAAATACTCTGACTTTATCCGCTATCCGATTAAGATGGATGTGTCAGGACAACGTCCAAAAGATGGAACAGAAGGTGAATTAGAAGAGTATACAGAAGAGCAAGTTATTAATAGTATGGTACCGATCTGGAGAAAAAATAAGAGTGAATTAACAGATGAGGACTATGAGTCATTCTATCATGAGAAACACTATGGCTTTGATAAACCTATTAAACATATTCACATCAACGTAGACGGATCAGTCCGATACAATGCGATTCTTTATATTCCGGGGAAAACGCCGTTCGACTATTATTCAAAGGAATATGAAAAAGGTTTAGAGCTTTATTCAAATGGTGTCTTAATCATGAATAAATGTCCAGAGTTATTACCTGACTATTTTAGCTTTGTAAAAGGTATGGTTGACTCTGAGGACTTATCTTTAAATATTTCAAGGGAAATTTTACAACAAGATCGCCAATTAAAATTCATTGCGAAAAACATAAGTAAGAAAATTAAAAATGAATTGAAGAGCCTCATGAAAAACGATCGTGAAAAATATGAGGAATTTTATAAATCGTTCGGAAGACAGCTGAAATATGGAGTATACAGTGATTTCGGAAGTAATAAAGAAGTTCTTCAGGATTTATTACTATTCTACTCATCAAAAGAGAAAAAACTTGTTTCACTAGATGAATATGTATCTAGAATGCCTGAGGGTCAAAAATATATTTATTATGCTACAGGGGAATCAGTTGAAAGAATTGAAAAGCTTCCACAAACAGAACTAGTTTCTGAAAAAGGCTACGAAATTCTTTACTTTACAGAGGATATTGATGAATTCGCGATCAAAATGCTCATGAATTATAACGAGAAAGAGTTCAAATCTGTTTCAAGTGGTGATCTAGGCATTGAATCTGAAGAGGATCAAAAGCAAACAGAAAATGAACAAACTGAGAATAAAGAGCTCTTTGACTATATGAAAGAAGTTTTAGGTGGAAAAGTAAAGGATGTAAAACTATCGAAACGTTTAAAATCACATCCCGTATGTTTATCAACAGTTGGTGAAGTGACAATTGAAATGGAAAAGGTTTTAAGCGCAATGCCTGAGAATCAAAATGTAAAGGCAGAGAAAGTGTTGGAAATTAACAGCAATCACGAAGTGTTCCAATCATTAAAAAATGCGTTTGACCAGGACAAAGAAAAAGTGAAATTATATACGAACCTTTTATATAACCAAGCCCTATTAATTGAAGGCTTACCAATTCAAGATCCGGTTGAATTTACAAATGATATGTGTAAAGTGATGGTGTAATAAAAAGAAACAGCTTCCTTTCTCCCTAAGATGAGAAGGAGGCTGTTTCTTTTTGTTCAAAGGTAAGAAAGTATAAAAGTTTGTACTTAGTTTTAGTGTCTAGCTCCAGGGCCATCGGCGAAGCACAGGACGTCGCGTTATTGGCTGCCTCTAGGGTCTAGTCAAATAGGAATTGAAGGTAAAGAGCACCTTCTATTCCTATTCGCCTTATGCTTGTCGCTGATAGGCGGGCCCCTTGCGCTTTTCTTATTGCTTAGGAAATTATAAAATGCTTGAACTGTGGATAACTACTTCGACATCCAGCTCCAGCGCCTAGCCCCTCGAGGTCATAAGCTAATATAGAATTGAAGGCAAAGGACGCCTTCTATTCTAAATCATCTTATTTGC
>DASQMK010000287.1:0-3557 GCA_035645575.1 Metabacillus sp. | reverse complement strand
CGATTCGCGTTTTTTGATTGGCGTTATTTAGCGGATGGTTCGGAAAATCCAGAATTTGAATTAAATCAAGAAAAAAACAAGGGAGCTACAATCCTGCTTGCGGGTGAAAATTTTGGGTGTGGCTCATCACGTGAGCATGCTCCATGGGCTCTATCAGATTATGGGTTTAAGGTCATTCTTGCGCCATCTTATGCAGATATCTTTCACCAAAATTGTCTTAAAAACGGATTACTTCCAATCTCATTAGAGCAATCAGTTTTAGATGTTATTCGTGAGAAAACGGGTGATGACAATTATGTGTTAACGATTAATCTTGGAGAACAATTAATTTCCGATAATCAAGGATTATCAAAATCATTTGAAGTTGACCCTTATTGGAAAGATATGCTCTTACATGGTAAAGATGAAATTGACTTAACATTAAATTATGATGAACAAATTAAACAGTTTGAAGAAAGAAGAGCGTCATTTTTATAATGATTGCTCTTTTTTAAAATGAAAGAGGTCAATTCTAATCGATTCCTTATTCGTTGAAGTCTAACTTGTTTTCCAAGTGTTGGATTGATACACTTGTATGCAAAGATAGGTTGCTGGAGTTGACCAAGAATGAAGCAGAAAAAAAACAATATTGTATTATTTCCGAATTTAAAAGAACGTTATCTTGATAAAGGAATGACTCTTTTAAAGGAAAAGAAATACCATGAAGCACTTGATATGTTTGCAGAAGCAAAAAAATTAAATGAAGACAAGGCAGAAATTCATTTAGGGATGGCTATATGTTTGATGGAACTTGGAGAATTAAGTGAGGCAAAAGACATCTGTAAAAAAATGCTCTTAGAAGATATAGGGCACTATTTTACTGTTCTACAGATTTATTTAACAATCTTAATTCAACTTCGAGAATATCAAGAAGTCCAGTCAACAATTGAAGCTGTTCTGGAAGAAAATCATCTTCCTTCAGAGAGTGCTGAACATTTTTATAAGTTATTAGAATTTAGCCGAAAAATGAATCAAAATAGTACAGATTTCATTGAAGAGGAAGAAGACGAAGACGAAGAAAGTATTGAAGCGCTGTATGTAGAGGATTTATTACAAGATCCGCAAAAACAGATGGGGTACATACAATCATTAAGGGATCGTAATATAAGTAAGCACCTTAGTACTCTAAGACTTCTTTTAGAAGGAGAAAAGGTGCATCCAACGATTAAATCAATGATCTTACATGTCATGATTGAGCATGAGCTTGAGAAGGAAGTAACAGTCGAAAAGTTTGGAGAAACAATGACAGTAGTACCTGCTGACCTAAAGGATCCAGCAGATGTACCTTTCGCAAAAGAAGTGTTAAATTATTTGGATGATACACTAGGTAATGAGAATCCTACTCTTTTTGAAGCTGTGAAAGAGTTATGGATTAGACATTTATATGTTTTATATCCTTTTTTGCCTCAGCCTAATGATGTGAAATTATGGGCGGCAGCCTTACATGTAGTAGGTTATTCTTTGCATGGGATTTCAATTGAAGATGAAGAAATTGAACAAATTTATGCTCAGCCACCAGCATCTTTACATGATGCCTGTGAAAAAATTTATAAAATAGAAGAAATTTCTTATTTTCAAATATGAGCTATATGTTGAAAGGAATTCATTCTATGTTATAATAAAATGGTTGCAAAATAGTGATCATCGTCATTAAGGTCTTTTTTATTTTGGACAAATTGACCTTCTTTTTTATGCGAAATCCTAAGCATGTTTAGTATTCGGTTACTTTTACCGTACATAAAAACAGGTATATGTTGATGGCCGTTTGTTTAAACTGTGACAATCAACCATAAATTACCTATCACTTATTCGCACAAATCATAAATAGATCTTTGGAGGGACAGCGATTATGTCAGTTAAATGGGAAAAATTAGAAGGGAACGATGGCGTTCTTACGGTTGAAGTTTCTGCAGAGGACTTCTCAAAAGCACTTGATGAGGCATTTAAAAAGGTAGTAAAGCAAGTTTCCGTTCCTGGATTCCGTAAAGGGAAAATTCCTCGTGGAATGTTTGAACAACGTTTTGGTGTAGAATCTTTATACCAAGATGCATTAGATATCATTTTACCAACAGCTTATCCAAATGCGGTAGATGAAGCTGGAATTGAGCCAGTTGATCGTCCGGAAATCGATGTAGAACAAATCGAAAAAGGAAAAAGCTTAATCTTCACCGCTAAAGTAACAGTAAAGCCTGAAGTAAAATTAGGTGATTACAAAGGTCTAGAAGTTGAAAAATTAGACGATACTGTAACTGATGAAGATGTAGACAACGAATTAAAACAATTACAAGAGCGCCATGCTGAACTAGTTGTAAAAGAAGAAGGCGCAATTGAAAATGGTGATACTGCAGTAATCGACTTTGATGGGTATGTTGACGGTGAAGCATTTGAAGGCGGAGCAGCTGAAAACTATTCATTAGAGATTGGTTCAGGTTCTTTTATTCCAGGATTTGAAGAGCAACTAGTTGGATTAGAAGCTGGTGCAGAAAAAGACGTGGAAGTAACATTCCCTGAAGAATACCATGCTGAAAACCTTGCAGGTAAACCAGCAGTATTTAAAGTGAAAGTTCACGAAATTAAAACAAAAGAACTTCCTGCTTTAGATGATGA
This sequence comes from Metabacillus sp., assembly GCA_035645575.1. Lineage (GTDB taxonomy): Bacteria > Bacillota > Bacilli > Bacillales > Bacillaceae > Metabacillus. The sequence continues at coordinate 911 of DASQMK010000287.1, read as the reverse complement.
GTTTGCTAAGGATGTAAATGAAGAGGTTGAAACACTTGAAGAATTAAAATCTCAAACAAGAACTCGTCTTGAAGAAGCGAAAAAATCTGAAGCAGAAAACAACCTGCGTGATACTTTAGTAGAAAAAGCTGCTGAAGGTGTTGAGGTTGATATTCCTAAAGCATTAATTGACAATGAAATTTCTCGCATGATGCAAGAATTTGAACAACGTCTACAAATGCAAGGTATGAATCTTGAGTTATACTTCCAATTCTCTGGTCAAGACGAAGAGGCTTTAAAAGCTCAAATGAAAGATGACGCTGAGAAACGCGTGAAATATAACCTAACTCTTGAAGCAATTGCTAAAGCTGAAAACATCGAGGTGTCTGATGAAGATGTGGAAGCAGAATTAGCAAAAATGGCTGAAATGTACAACATGCCAATTGAAAACATTAAACAAGCATTAGGTGGAAACGCAGAAGGACTTAAAGAAGATTTAAAAGTTCGTAAAGCGATCGATTTTCTTGTAGAAAATAGCAAAGTTGTTGCATAATATAATAAAAGAACAAGGCGCGAGCAGATCGTGCCTTGTTTTATACAATCACGGTTTATTTATATTCCTTTGGGAATGATATAAGAAAGTCAATACATACATAAACATAAGTATAAAGCATTAGTCTATGATGCAATTACCTTTAAGTGAATTCATTGTTTGTAAGCTTTTTCAAATTGCTCAAGTGGTATTATTACCTGTTAGGGCTATACTTATGGTAAAATGCAGTACATACTTTTTTACAATTGTTTTTCTTTGTTCCATCTTCATCTACCTGTTTTCCTTTGGTGTTGTTAAAAATAAATAAGGGTATGATGGAATATTGTATGAGATAAAGATATAAGGGGTGAAACAATGTTTAAATTTAACGATGAAAAAG
>DASQMK010000286.1:0-2384 GCA_035645575.1 Metabacillus sp. | reverse complement strand
CGCCTATCGCCTATCAAACTTCAGATCATCTCCCTACGATAAGTCAACATCGGTTCGCTTCGCTTACTGTGTTTCCTAAATCTTTAGTCGATGCTCCTCCAGTTTGTACGGCGATGACCAATGCGCTTGCGCTTTTCTTATAAATCAATATCGTACTATACAGCCTTTTATTCCCTATTACAAGAAGTATTTACCCCATTTTACAAAAATGTAAATCGTTCATATTTTCTGAAAATATTCTTATATGAAAAAGGAAGAGGTTGACTCTTGGGCTGCACCCTTAAAAGGAGTCTTCCTCTTCTCAAGAAAAGAAAGTATAAAATTTTGTACTTGGTTATAGTGTCTAGCTCCAGCGCCTAGCCCCTCGAGGTCATAAGACGTAAATGAATTGAAGACAAAGAGCGTCTTCTATTCATTTACGTCTTATGCTTGTCGGGGCTGGTCAAGGCGCTTCCGCTTTTCTATTTTAATTGGCTAAATGCCTGTTCAACAGCTTTTAATGTAACTTGGATATCCTCCTCAGTATGGGCGGTTGTTAAGAACCAAGCCTCATATTTAGAAGGAGCAAGGTTAATGCCTTGGTTAAGCATTAGCTTAAAGAATTTTGCGAACATCTCACCGTCCGTGTTTTCTGCTTGTTCATAGTTGGATATTTTTTCATTCGTAAAGTAGATCGTTAAAGCGCCTTTAAGTCGGTTAATCGTTATCGGAATATTATATGTACGAGCATGCTGTAATATTCCTTCTTCAAGAATGGCACCTAATTTATCAAGATTTTCATAGACATTCTCTTGTTTCAGAACTTCTAAACAAGCAATTCCAGAAAGGATTGAGGCAGGATTACCAGCCATTGTACCAGCTTGGTAGGCAGGTCCTAATGGTGCAACTTGCTCCATAATTTCTATTTTACCGCCATAAGCTCCTATTGGAAGTCCGCCGCCAATAATTTTCCCTAGTGCTGTTAGATCTGGATAAACACCAAGTAAATCCTGAGCCCCTCCATACATGAAGCGAAAAGCAGTAATGACTTCATCATAAATGACTAAAGCACCTGCTTGATGGACTAATTCATTTACCTCCTGTAAAAATCCCGGCTTTGGCTCAACAATTCCAAAGTTTCCTACAATCGGTTCAACGAGAATTGCTGCCACCTCATCTCCCCATTTATCTAAAGCTTCCTTTAATGGTTCGATTTCATTGAATGGGACAGTAATCACTTCTTGGGCAATGCTTTTTGGAACACCAGCTGAATCAGGAGTTCCTAATGTTGAAGGACCAGACCCGGCTGCAACTAAAACAAGATCTGAATGTCCGTGGTAACATCCTGCAAATTTAATGATTTTATCGCGGCCAGTGTAGGCGCGAGCGACCCTTATCGTTGTCATGACAGCCTCTGTGCCAGAGTTAACAAAACGAACCTTATCCATTGCTGGCATAGCTTCCTTTAGCATCTTGGCAAATGTAACCTCATGTGGAGTTGGGGTACCGTATAGAACACCATTTTCCGCTGCCTTTGTAATAGCCTCTGTAATATGTGGATGAGCGTGTCCTGTAATGATTGGTCCGTATGCTGCTAAGTAATCGATATACTTATTGCCATCAACATCCCAGAAATAAGCACCTTTTGCTCTTTCCATTACAACAGGTGAACCTCCGCCAACAGCTTTATAAGAACGAGAAGGGGAGTTTACTCCGCCTACGATATGTTGTAATGCTTCTTCGTGTAATTCTTGTGATTTTGTAAAATTCATCATATCCTCCTACTAACTATGTAAAGTTGAAAACGTTATGGTTTATCCCATTCTCAACGGGCAGTAAAACCTCCACCTCAGGATTCTAGAGAAGCAAAGAAGTTAGGTGGGGGGGATAACTGCCCGTAAAGATCCGACGAAGGACAGGATGTCCTAGTCAGGCTAAGCCACAGGACGTGGCGTTTTTAGCGTGATTTAGCACCCATCAGTGGGGGATAAAAGAACACCCCCATTGATGGAAGTCTCGCTTTATTCTATCACGAATCAGGAAATATCAACAAAATTAGGTGCTTACCATTTGTTGAATGCCCTCATTTTAGATAAACTAATAAGTTGTGACGAGACTTGGAGGGAGAAAAATGAAAAACATCATTGAAGTAAAAGAATTGCGTAAAGAATTTAAATCGTACTCGAGTAGACAGGGGTTAAAGGGCGCGTTTCGTGATTTATTAAATAGACAATACAAAACGATTCCTGCTGTTAATGACGTGACATTTACCGTTAAGCAGGGGGAAATGGTCGGATATATCGGTGAAAATGGGGCTGGGAAATCAACATCAATTAAAATGCTAACAGGGATTTTAACACCAACCTCAGGTCAAGTTCTTGTCAATGGGATGAATCCTCATAAAG
>DASQMK010000285.1:0-5099 GCA_035645575.1 Metabacillus sp. | reverse complement strand
GTATCCTAGCACCTTTAAAGCTTCTATCGCTTCGCTTAATGCATGATTTGCTGACTCTTTATATTCTACTTCTTCATGATTAAATAGATCAGGCGAATATAATGCTGCCACTTCCCCAAGGTTTCCCTTTAAATCTAGAATAATTTGACGAGCTGTTTTTTTCCCAACACCAGGGAACTTAACTAAAAATGTATCATTTTCATTTTCTATTGCCTCAATTACTTGGGATGGATTACCAGATGCTAATATTGCCAATGCTCCCTTTGGTCCAATCCCAGTGACGTTTAATAGCTTCATAAACAAAGCTTTTTCTTCTCTTGTAGAAAATCCATATAGCGCTATTACATCTTCTCTCACATGCTGATATGTATAAACAGTCGTTTCTTCTTTACGACTTTTTGTATAACTAAAAGGGTTCGGAGCATGTATTTGATAACCTATTCCTTTATGGTCGAGTACGATAAACTCAGGAGTAATATGGTCCACATACCCTTTAATAAATTCAATCATTTTTTTCACCTCTGTGACTGTTCCTCATTGTATCAAATAATTTCTTTCATCAGAAGAAATTTATATTTTTTCGTACAATTGTTCTCATCATTCTATCATACCATTTTTATGTATAAGTTTGTATTCAAATGCTGATTTTTTCATTAAACTTAGGAAGTTAATTTTCCCGTTTTAATCACTGCGTTTTACTGCGATAACCTATGGAATTTTCACCTTTTGCATCAAATAAAAAAAGCCAACCTGAAAATTGAGTTCTCAGATTAGCTTATATTATAATTATGATCATTTTTTTTCAATCTTTGAATATGTTTCATATGCTTTTAATACTTCAAAATATTGATCTTTTGATTCAATCCTTATCCCTTCCATTAATTTATCATGTTTGTGGCTCTCTAATTTTTCTACATCAATCTGAAAAAATGATTGAATAATATCATTGGAATCTGGTCTTCCATTAAAAATAGAAAACCTACCGTCCCCTGTAATGCCGAAATAGCCATTTGTTTTTAGTAAAGGTGATATATCGTCAATTTCCCTCCGAAATACTACACTCTCCCTATTATGATCAAGAAGTTGCCATCCAGAATACAATCCCCATATATCTTCCAAAGAGGAAACTTTCTTCTGAATAATTTCTTCACTTATTTCGCCATCCAAATATTTCCTTTGCAATACAACTTTTACAGATAATGGCTGTTGAATACTATTTTCATCTGCCCATATATGTGTTGTATTTACACTCATAAAATTAATAAGGAGAAAAACAAAAAAACCACATACGGTAAGGATGCGACTGTGATAAAACATTCTCACCTATCTCACCTCGCTCATATAAATTCACACTTAATCATTTATTATTGTAGCCATTAATAGAAGTTTTAACCAAAAATGAATTCTAAACACTTATAATGAAAAAACTTCGTTGTTACTATCCTAAAAGCAAAAAACAAGGGAGAAGGCTCCCTTGCTTGTTGAATACTATTATCGGTTGTTTACATTAAAAGGACGTTGGACAGCATCCCCTAGATCGTCTAATAATTCGTTTACGTCAGTATCAATGACATCTCTGTCAACACCGTTTTGAATATCGTTATCGATGTTACGAATACGAGTAAATGTCCCTTCGTCTGTCACAACTTGAACATTTCTTCCATCGGCCATTTTACGAGCTTGGCGTGTAATTTTTTCCTTCATATCTTGAACATTTCGATCATTTGTATCAATTGCTACTAACACATTATCATCAGTCACAACTACACGTGCTTCGTCAACATTGTCCATTTTTTCCACTGAATTCTTTATTTTTTGAGCAATTTCACCGTCTCCACGATTATAATATCCAACTTCGTTTAAGTGCCTATGATAATTCGTATCTCCATTGCTATAGCGATTATCACGAACAAGTCCAGTATCCCTATTTCCTAGTGGAACTGTCGGATTGCTCATATTACGATTGTTACCACGATTATTCACTTGGCGAAAATAATGATTTCGGTTATCACCATCATTCATTCCATCCATCATTTCTGTGACAGGGCCTTCATTATCTACACCATTAGTATCTTCATTCGTATAGTATCCCATCGGTTGAGCTTGATTAGTGTTTCGATTATTATCTATTGCACCTTGATCACCATTACAAGCTGTTAGACTTGTTGTTAAAAGTGCAAATGCAGTAATAGCAACAGCTTTTTTACCTTTTGTCAAAACAATAACCTCCCTGGAATAAAAAGATGCAACGATCCTGAGCATAGTTAAACTTGCTCAATACTATCATGCACCTTAACAAGAAGGATGACTCTGTTAGTTATCGGCAACATTCTTAAATAATGGAGGCCAACTAACTTGCAGTGCCACAGTTCATGTAATTTATTATTTTCTGGAAGTAAAAAAGCAGGAGTAAAAATACCCCTGCTTTCATGTTTCTTAATCCTCTTCTTCCTCACGGTCATAGTTAGGCATTCCAAACATTTGACCACCTGCATCAGGCATTTGTTGGGCTGGATTATATCCGTATTGCCCGTATGGGGAAAAAGGCTGCGGTGTCATCATTGGCTGCTGGCCATAGAAAGGTTGTTGCATCTGGTAGCCGCCATATGGTGCTGCTGCAGGCCCACCACAACCACAATCTCCTTGATCATACGCTGGCGCTACAGCCTGTGGATATGGTTGATTAGGTTGATTTTCATAATCAGGTGCTGCATCATATGCCCCTAAAACTTGATTTGGATAACCATTAAATCCTGGTCCTGGCATAACAGGTGAAACAGGTACACCAGCATATGGATTAACTGGGAAACCCGGTCCATAATGAGCAGGAGCAACAGCTTGTGGATAAGCCATATTTGGTGCTGCTTGGTTTTCATAGTCATAATCATCATCATCGTCATCATCATATTCAGCAGGGCTAACTGCTGTTGGGTATGGCTGATGAGCTGGCATCATTGCTGGAGCGTATCCATATGGCATTGGATGCATAGGATAATATGGTGGACATAATCCTGAACCTGGTAAAACTGGTGATACTGGAACCATATACTGTGGTGCAACATATTGCGGCTGATACATTGCTGGTTGTACTTGTGTTGGCATTTGCATATTAGGAATGTTCGGCATGTTTGGTACATTCGGCATGTTAGCCATATCTTTTAAATCCTCCTCATGTTGTTCTTTTGGTAAGTAATATGGCTCTGTTTTTTCTTCTTCTGCCTCTTCTTTTGTGATTTCAGGCAACACATTTGCTGGCTTTTGTGGTAAAGGTGGATTTACCATATTTGGCATCATTGCCATATTCACCGTATAATAATTATTCACATCCAACCCAGTATATACCGGATGCTGAGCATTAGGTACAGGCGGTATATAAGGTTTTGATGGTTTTTCTTTTACAGGTTCTTTTGGAGTTGTATCTTCAACATCTACAACAGGTTTTGGTTTTTCTTTTGCAAATGGATGTTCAGCTTTCGGCATTTCCTTTTTAATTGGTGCTGCTTGTTGAATCGGTGCTTCTTTTTTCACGGCAACATTCCCAGAAGGTACTTTAATCTTCATACCAGGCATAATTAAATCCGGATTACTTAGTTGTGTATTCATACTCTTTAACTCTTCAAAATCAACCCCATATTTTTTTGCAATTTTCCATAAAGTATCGCCTTTTTGGACAATATGAATTTTCAACGCTTTCCCTCCTAAGCAACAAAATAAATCTACCATCACTTGTACATGATGAAGGAATGACCATAATGAATTCTTTAGTCTGATTGAAATCATTATGTCGAACAAGTGTTATAAATCACAATAATTCCAACAATCTTCATAACAATTTATGATTGTGAAATGGCGAATATGATAAAAATGCTCACAAAAGTGGATAAACCTGTTAAAGCAAGCTTTGTTAATATGCTTATGATGATGGATTTAGGATTATTAATCAGAAACTAAAAAAGGAACCCACCACATCATAAAGTGGCTGGTTCCTTTTTAAACTTCTATACATTTTCAAGCATACGATCTAAAGCCAAGACAGCATCCTTTGTTATGTGTTCAGGTACTGTAATTTGATTTATGATTTCTCCATTTTCCAGGCCTTCTAAAGTCCATAATAAATGAGGTAAATCAATCCGATTCATTGTTAAACATGGGCACATATATGGATTTAACGATACAATCCTTTTATCCTGGTGGTTTTGAATAATACGGTTTACAAGGTTCATTTCTGTTCCAATCGCCCATTTTGTTCCTGGTTTAGCCGCTTCAATCATGTCAATAATATATTTTGTAGACCCAGCATAATCAGACAATCCCACTACCTCACGGCTACACTCTGGATGAACAATAATCTTCATGTCTGGTTCAGTTTGACGAATATGTTCAATATTTTTCACTGTGAAATTTTCATGGACGGAGCAGTGACCTTTCCAAAGAATCACAATAATATCTTCTACATTTCCATTATACTCAAGCTCATTGCTTATAGGATTCCATATAGCCATACGATCTAATGGGATACCTAAATCGAAGGCAGTATTTCTTCCTAAATGCTGGTCTGGTAAAAATAATATTCTTTCCTTTTTCCTAAAGGCCCACTCAAGCATTTTTTTTGCATTTGAAGAAGTGACGGTAGCCCCACCATTTTTACCAACAAATGCTTTTATAGCTGCTGTAGAATTTACATATGTTAGTGGTAAAATTGTATCCCCAAAAACCCTCTGTAACTTTTCCCATGCACGATCTGTTTGCTCGATATCAGCCATATCTGCCATAGAACAACCTGCTCTCATATCTGGTAAAATAACTTTTTGACTTTGTGTTGTTAGCATGTCCGCCGTTTCAGCCATAAAGTGTACACCGCAAAAAACGATATATTCTGCTTCTTTGTTTAATGCCGCTGCTTGAGCTAGCTGTAATGAATCTCCTGTTACATCAGAAAATTGGACAACCTCATCCTTTTGATAGTGATGTCCAGGAATATATAGTTTAGACCCAAATTTATGTTTTATATCTCGAACACGCTGCTCCATTTCCTCTATTGATAAATTTTTATAAGATTCAGGCATCATTTCTCTTTTTTCATGTTCCAGAATATCTAG
>DASQMK010000284.1:0-3774 GCA_035645575.1 Metabacillus sp. | reverse complement strand
CCAGCGGGATATGGTACCTCATTATAGCGGGTTCCAAATTCTGTACCTCGATCAAACATTTGGATAGAGGGTACTCTACCACTCATTAAATATACTTTTTCTTCTAAAGACATTTGACTAACTAGTTCTTTTGCTTTTTTGGTATAGGCTAATCGATATTGTTTGTCTACTTTCAAGATAATCTCCCCTTATAGTATTCCGCCCTAAATATAATCGCTTACATTTAATCATGGAGTTAATAACTTAGTTGTGATTATAATGTAAATTTTAGTACATAATTGATGGTGTTTCCTTCCTTTTTATTAGGTAAGAGCTTATGACAAAGAAAAAACACACGAACAAAATTAGAAAAGAAATAGAAAAAACAAAAAAATACCATGAATAAACATGATATTTTCTTAGATTTCACTATAAAGGAAGACTATTAAAACGACAAACAAAGAAATACATAAATTACCAGCCTCTCTGTTTGGGCACAAAAATAATGCAAACAATCTTCATGTCAAAAAGATATCCTTATATTTTTTTCTTCTATCTAATTATAAATCTTGTTCAGTAATACACATTCAACCCCATGAACCGGTACATGTATACGTATGGAAAAGTCACCATTAAAAGTAATCTGCTTTAATTTTAATGAAGGACCGGACTTATTTTTAATATAGTTAATATCGTCTGTTCCCAAATCCGGATATTCCCCCATTCGTATCCATTCATCAAAAGCAGAGCCATGTTCTTGATTAAGACTATAGTGCTTATATTTATAAATTCCATAAATATGGTTGATATGTACATTGAAAACTAGTTCATTGGTCTCTTCAAAACTGTCATAAGGATTCTGTTCTAACTGATTTTTCATAATAAACGTTTGATCTGGATAGGAAGAATTATAAACTAATAGTTGGATATCCTCACCATGTTTGGTGACGATATAATTTTCTCCTTGGGAAATGACCTTACTGCCTAATTTGGAAAGCATGCTAAATCCATAATATGCAGCTTTCTTTACTCCTTCTGTGTTCATTAAACCACTACCACCATAAAATGGCGTATGATTAATTCGCCATTCATACAGAATGTCGGATGCCGACAAAAATCCGACCGCATCAGCAAAAGATGCTGAAGGATGCAGCATATTATCCAAAACAAAAGCTGCCATAAATGCAGTATCGTGAAGGGAATTAGTGACATCCCAGCTAAAATTCCATCGAGTCACAATAAACTCAATTTCTTGATTTTGATACAAACTTAGAAGCTCATATATTTCTTTAAACATTTTCTTAGAATGATTCTTCTCTTGATATTTAAAAGATATGTCTTTAATATCCCTTGGCTGTAGCTCGAAATTTTTATGCTGGTCTTCAAACTTAACCTGATTATGGTAAATATTGCTGCTGTAAAAATCGATCGGTACGTTATTTTCATGACAATATTGCAAAAGAGTTTCAGATATACGCTCAGTTGAATGAAAGTTTTCAGATGCCGGTCCCACTTTTAAGTTCGGTGATATTCCTTTTATCAAAAGCGCAGTTTGCCTGTAAAACTCCAAATATTGCTCTAGTGTACCACTCCAATGCAGCCCATATGCAGGTACTTCTGTCCATATTTGAAAATACCAATCTTTTACCACCTCATGTCCGTATCTATTAATGCAATTCACAATAAGAGACTGAACAAGTGAAAGCCACTGACTCGTATCTTTTGGCGGAGATGTATTTCCTTGGTAATTGAAAAGACTAACAGGTGAACTTGCAAAAAGGGGAGGCATATAACTTAAAACAATAAATGGTTTGGAGTGTATGCTCTGTAAATAATCTAAAATATCATTTACAAACTTCCAATTGAAAATTGGCCCCTTTTGAACCACTTCCATTTCTTGATTAAAAATCCCCTCAAAACGAATATATTCAAAATGAATATCTGACTGTATCTCACGAATTTGCTCACGAACATTTTGGTTTAATAAGGTATTAGCAGAACCAACATTGATAATCTTTTTCCATACTGGGACCAACTCAGACCCGTCTGCTTGAACATCTGCAAGAATCTCATATTGTGAGAGGTTCCAGTTAACCTTATCCGGGTGAATATTGAGAGAGGCATAATCAGTTAATACCATTTGAACCGACACCTCCAAGGACAAAATGGAATCTATTATTTGATCCTTCATTTGGTATTTCTGTCTCATTTGAGATGGAGTCATTGCATATTTATTCTTAATAGACTTATAATAGCTCTTTTCATCTGGGAACCCTGAGGCCAAAGCGATATTAGTTATTGATGTTTCTTTATTGATTAAGAAAAAAAAGGAGTATCGATTTCGAATCTCTTCTACATAATGCTTGAATGAGATGCCTACCTGCTTTTTAAATAAATCAGATAGATAAGACGGGTTGTAGTGATGTTTTTTTGCTATTTCATTTAATGTGAGTCTACTTTTGAAATCATTCTCAATTTCATTTAAAATTTGCTGAATAATCGTTCTGTCTTTCGTTAGTTGCAAACCTCTTTGGGATTGAATTTTACTGAATCGCTTACTAACATAGTCTACCAACTGCAGGAAAACCCTTTCATTTCTTTCTTTAATTAACTTACTAAACAGTGTCCGAATGATATCATAGGGTGCCTGATTATCGTTACTATTATTAAAAGACATTACATCATAAAATAATTCGTAAAAATCCGGCTGATGCTGCTGAATAAAAAGGCTATCCATGTGTAATTGAATGTAGGTTACATCCTCCGAAACAACTTTAATCCGATGCATATCAAAATGATTAACTAAAAGAACATCATTTTCTTGTAAATCATAATCAATTTGTTCAATTGTTACTTTTATCTTTCCTTTATGCAGCCAAATAAGCTCAAGCCCTGAATGCTGATGAAATTCCATTCCGTTCTTTTCATTAACTGCAACTGAATAATAAAAAGGGCATCCTGGCTGGTAGGGAATATTAATAAACAAAGGTTTCATCGGTATTCCTCCGTATAATAGAAAAAATTTGAAGTTTCTATGATTATACTATACTCTGTCTTTGTTCATTAAAATAGAATTCAGTTCTTTTTCATTCGAATAATTCTGTTAACCAAAGGAGTTTTAGTGGCATGTTTGATATTAAAACGATGCATATCCGTTTTAATATCATTTGACTTTTAAACTCAACTCACTCTAAATAAATTTAACTGAAATATATCTATTGTAAGAAAGAACTCACAAAATAAGGATTTACATAAGGTAAAATTGTGTCTGGTGCTCAAAATGCTTTATCTATTGCCTTAGCTGCTTTATTTGAGCCTGGCAATAAAATAGCAACTGATCTATACACGTATTCAAACTTTATTGAATTAGCAAAAATGTTCCAAATTCAATTAGTGCCAATTGTTGGAGACCAGTTTGGTATGTCTCCAGAAGAACTTGAAAAGCAGTGCAGCCAAATAAATATTCACGGCATTTTCCTAATGCCTTCTTGCTGTAATCCTACTACAGTAATGATTCCAGAATTTCGAAAAAAAGAATTAGCTGAGGTTATACGTAGGCACCGATTGATATTGATTGAGGATGATATACATGCTTTTCTAACTGCAGGTATTATCTCTAATTACCAGCAGCCAATGTTCAATTTACTACCAGAACAGAGCGTTTATATTTGTGGCACCTCCAAGTCGCTATGTTCAGGGTTAAGAGTTGCCTATATGGTCTATGGGGATGCATTAAGAGAGAAGATTTTAAAGGCTATTTTTAACATTAATGTAAAAACCTCTTCTTTTGATTCA
>DASQMK010000283.1:0-6803 GCA_035645575.1 Metabacillus sp. | reverse complement strand
CGAGTTGAAGAAAAATAATGAAGTGATTGATGTATATGAGCAGCCATTTGGTGTAAGAACAGTTGAAGTAAGAGACAGTCAATTTTTAATTAATAACAAACCCTTTTATTTTAAAGGATTCGGAAAGCATGAAGACTCTCCAATTCACGGAAGAGGTTTTGATGAAGCTGTTAATATGATGGATTTCCGGTTAATGAAATGGATTGGGGCCAACTCGTTCCGTACAGCGCATTATCCGTATTCAGAAGAGTTGATGAGATTAGCTGATAGAGAAGGTATTGTCGTTATTGATGAAACGCCTGCTGTTGGGGTCCACTTGAATTTTGCGGCGACTTTGTTCGGAGAGAGAGAAAAGAGAAATACATGGGAAAACATCCAAACGTTTGATCATCATCAAGACGTGATTAGAGAGCTAGTTGAGAGAGATAAAAATCATCCAAGCGTTGTCATGTGGTCAATTGCAAATGAACCTGCTTCCGAAGAAAAGGGTGCTTATGAGTATTTTAAACCGCTTGTTGAATTGACAAAAGAACTGGATCCCCAGAAAAGACCAGTTACAATCGTTACACACATGTGGTCAACACCAGATAAATGTCATGTAGCAGAACTTGTCGATGTGCTTGCATTAAACCGTTATTATGGTTGGTATGTGGAAAGCGGAGATTGGGAAATGACAAAAGTAAATCTTCGTGAAGAATTAAACGGGTGGAACAAGCGATGCCCTGGAAAACCGATTGTTATGACAGAGTATGGTGCTGATACGGTAGCAGGATTACATGATGTTGATCCCGTTATGTTCACTGAAGAGTTTCAAGTAGAGTACTTACGGGCAAACCATGAAATTTTTGATGAATTTGATAACTTTGTCGGCGAACAAGTTTGGAATTTTGCAGACTTTGCAACAAGCCAAGGTATTATGAGGGTACAGGGGAACAAGAAAGGGATTTTTACAAGGGATAGAAAACCTAAATATGCAGCACATGAATTACGTAAAAGATGGTCAGCAATTCCCGAATTTGGATATAAGAAAAACCGAGTAGAAGTATAAAACGAGACTTGAATCAATGGAGGTTTTCTTCATCCTCCACTGATTCATAGTGAGACTTAAAGGTAATGCTTTAATATTTAATTTGTTTAGTATACAAACTAGATAAAAATGTATTATGAAAAAACATTTATGAAAGCGTATTCCCTGAAATAGAAACCCCTAAATGGTTAAAACAATAAATGAAAGAGGCGATGGTATGACAAAAGCACAAGCAGCGAAAAATGATTACGTCAATCGATCGAAACTATGGCAAATCGGTTTTTTTGCTCTAAATAATACAGCAACAAATCTTTATATGTTTGCAATGATGTTTATTTCCTATTATGCAACAGGAATTGCAGGAGTTGCAGTTGTTATGATTAGTGCCATTTTAACTGCAGCCCGTATATTTGACGGTATCACAGATCCAGTTATTGGATATTTTATTGATCGGACAAATACAAAGTTTGGGAAATTTAGGCCGTTTATGATATTTGGTAATATAATTTTAGCAATATCCGTTCTCTTAATGTTTAATGTAACTCATCTTGTGTCAGATTCATACCGTCTGCCGTTTCTCATTGTCATTTATATGATTCATATTATTGGTTATACATTCCAAACTGCATGTACAAAAGCAGCTCAAACTGTTTTAACAAATGATCCAAAGCAGCGTCCTCTATTCTCCGCATTTGACGCAGCATATAATACAATTTTATTTGTTGGTGGTCAATTTTATGTTGCTTCCTATCTAATGCCAAAACATGGTGGCTTCAATCAAGGTTTTTTCACTGAATTTAATACAGTTGCTATTGTTGCTTCAGCCACTTTTACTGTTCTCGCAGTTTTCTCATTATGGGAAAAAGACCGAACAGAATATTTTGGGTTTGCAGAAAAAACTGTAAAAACAAGCTTTCGAGACTACTGGCCAATTATTATGAGGAACCGTCCTCTTCAAATGCTTGTGGTCGCTGCCGCAACCGATAAATTTGCAGGACAAGTATTAAGACAGCCGGTTGTACCAGTCATGTTTTTTGGCATTTTAATAGGAGATTACGCATTAAGCGGAACTGTATCTATGATTACAATTATCCCTACATTAATTATTACCTTCATCGGTGTTGATATTGCACGAAAAAAAGGGTTGAAAAAGACATTTGTAGGAGCGACGTGGGGGGCATTACTTTCTTTTACACTTCTGCTTGTGTTCTTCCTAGTCCTTAATGATCCGACAACCATTTCTTTATCTAATATAGGAATAGCAACAATTATTTTTCTAGTTCTTTATACATTAGGTTATTCATTTATGGGCTTAACTGGAAATTTAGTCATTCCAATGATAGCAGATACATCAGATTATGAAACACATATCACAGGACGTTATGTACCAGGAATGATTGGCACGATCTTTTCCTTTGTTGATAAATTAATTTCATCATTGGCTTCAACAATTGTTGGCTTAATGCTTGCAATGATCGGATTTAAAACTGCTTTCCCAGAAGTTGATACACCGTTAACGTCTGGATTGTTTGTACTTGCTTTATTTTTCCATGTTGGGATTCCGATGCTTGGTTGGATTGCATCCTTAATAGCAATGAAGTTTTATAAGTTGGATGGTCAATATATGGAGCAAATTCAAGCAGAAATATCAGAAGTAAAACATATGCTTGTAGAAAAAAATCAAATCTCAATCCAGCCATCAAATGAAAAAGAAGCATAACCTTAGTATTCAGCAGCTAACACGCGCAATTCTGTAGCAAGAATTGTGCTAGTTTTTTATTTGAATGTCCAAGTAGAAGAAGAGAGAGGAAACTAAGTCAGTTTCCATTTATACCCTTGCAAACCAATAGAAAAGCAGATTCATTGGGATTATAAAATAGAAAACAATAAAAGAACAGCCCCTTGAGCTGTTCTCAGTGTGTAACATCTTAAATCTTAATATCAATCTTCGCATTTTCCTTTAATTCTTCAACTTGCTGAGCGAGTTTTTCCTGCTGTTTTTGCTGTTGAAGAGATTGTTCGATTTGCGGTTTTACTTCTTCAAGCTTTGGAACTTCTTGTCCAGTGCTCTTTCCTTGTTCCGCATATTGATCATATGTTTTTTGAATTTCTTCATCGGTTATTTCACCAGCCGGCAACTCTTTCTCAACGTACTGTTTAAATTTAATATCGTCAGCTATTTGAGTTTCAAGTGTTTTCATATCCATGCCCGATTTTTTAAGAGCGGCTTCGAATTCTTTTTCTGTTTTAAACTGTTTTTTCGTTTCGTCCAGCTGCTTATTAATATCTGCCTCTGAAGCTTTATAGCCTTTTTTATCTGCCTCTTGAAGAAGAAGAGTTTGTCCAACTAAGCTGTCAATTGTTTGGTTTTTCACTTGCTCTGCAGCTTCTTTAGAAGTCGGATCTTGTCCCATCTGCTGCATTTGTCCTTGTATAGTTGCTAAGACGCTATTATAGTCGCTTCCTAAAATTTCTTTATCATTCACTATAGCAACAGTTTTCTTTTCATCTACTTGCTGCGATTCTAATTTCTTTTGCATTTCTTTCATTAGCTTTTGCTGTTCCTTCTGCTGATCGGTTTCCGCTGTTTTTGCTTTATCATCATTTTTAGCTTCTTTACTTTCTTCATTTCCTCCGCATGCTGCCAAAACAACGGCCATTAGACCGGTTATTAATGTAAACATCATTTTTTTCATAATCGATCTCCTTCCTTAAGCTAGAAGTATAATTTTCCCCTAAGAAAATCATCTAGTCCGCATTATAAAGTAAATCTTATGAAAAAGAAACATTATGGGCTCTTTTTTAAGATTTGTAATAGGATTGAAACGTTTTTTAATGATATTGGATGCATTACAATCTCCACAATTTGGAGTATAGTAGAAGGAAAAATTCCCCTTTATATCTAAGGGGTGGGAGGATGCTATGGAAAAGCTGGAATATGAATGGGTACAACAAACACGTCAGATTTTATTAGACCAGTGCAGAGAATTGAATGAAGCTGACTTTACTACAGAGTTTGAATTTGGTTTCCAGAGTATTAGAGATTCTTTAGTTCATGTAGCAGGTTGCTATCATGCTTGGCTAGGTTCTTTTGTACTTTCAGAAACATCATCACCATTATTTACGAAGGAAGTAATTAATAGTATGAATATAGATGATATTCAACGCTATTTTCAACAAGCTGATCTATATGTTGAGAGTGTATTTGAACAATTCAAAAATAAATTTGATGAGATTATTGAAAAAGAGCCTTCTTGGAAAGCGGGCAGTGGGTTTGTAAGAAAAACGCCACATCAATTACTAATCCATTCAATTACTCATGAATCGCATCATAAAGGGCAAATTGTAGCAATGCTACGTCTACTTGGCCATATACCTAAAAATACAGACATATTGGGGTTGCCTGAAAAGGAATTCGTTAAATAATAATAAGGAAGTCTTCCAAGAACGGAATACTTAGGATTGAAGAGTGAGCTCAGACACAATTTAATTTGCTTAAAGCATAAAGACTTTTTCAATCTCATTTAGTAAATGAAGCAAGGGCGCTGTTCAAGGGAGAGCTTGTACTTGTAAGCTCTGGATATGAGTGGCATAAACTTTAATTGGAGGAAAATTATATGCTTTTTATTGATAATAAAGGAATCACGGACCCAAGAATAAATTTAGCAATTGAGGAGTATGCAGTAAAACATTTAGATCCAAACGAAACGTATTTATTGTTTTACATAAATGAACCATCGATCATTATCGGAAAAAATCAAAATACAATTGAAGAAATTAATACTTCTTATGTTGAAGAAAAAAATATTCATGTTGTAAGAAGGCTGTCAGGTGGCGGTGCTGTTTACCATGATGAAGGGAACTTGAATTTTAGTTTTATTACGAAGGATGACGGAGAAAGTTTCCATAATTTCAAAAAGTTTACCGAGCCTGTCGTTCAAGCAATTGAGAAACTTGGTGTAAAAGCAGAATTGAGTGGACGAAACGATATTATTGCAAGTGATGGTCGCAAGATTTCTGGAAATGCTCAATTTTCGACGAAAGGAAGAATGTTTTCTCATGGTACATTATTATTTGATTCGGAAATTGATAGTGTAGTTGCTGCATTAAATGTTAAAAAAGATAAAATTGAGTCAAAGGGGATTAAATCAATTAGGAGTCGAGTAGCAAATATTAGCGAATATTTAAACGAACGTATTACAATTGAACAATTTAGAGAGCTTTTGCTTCGCTATATATTCAACGGAACTGATTCAATTCCAACCTATGACCTTACTGAGGATGATTGGAAAAAAATTAACGAAATTTCGGAGGAACGTTACCAAAACTGGGAGTGGAATTATGGAAAATCACCGAAATTTAACTACCAGCACTCACATCGATTTCCAGTCGGTCAAATTGATTTACGACTTGAAGTACAAAAGGGCATCATAAAGAATTGTAAAATATATGGGGACTTTTTCGGTGCAGTTGATGTTCAAGAAGTAGAAAATGCTTTAATTGGTGCACGTTATGAAAAAGAAGCAATCGAAAAAGTATTTGAGAACATTGATGTGAAAAAATATTTTGGAAATATTGAAAAAGATGATTTGGTAAATTTATTTTATTAGATAGATATATTTTTTGCCGGTTCAGCCACTAGAAAGGTAATAACTGTAAAAGTATAATCAAAACTCTTTAACTATTACATCGGGTTAGTTAAGAAGTGTGTGGTATAATTTGGATATTGGTAGGTTGGTATATTACTAAGCTTATATGAGGTGCCAAAAGGTAATGAATAATTTATTGCTAATTTCATTTTCATTACAGATACTTTTTTTTCTTCTTTTTTTAAGTACCTTACTAGCAAGATTACCTGAGCCATTTCCATCAGTTATTAGCGTTTTCATTGCTTGTGTGGGTTTATTTACTTCGGTAATTTCTATTATTAAAGGACAAACATCGAAGTTGGCTATGACAGTATTTGGAGCATCATTTTTGATATTTTTAATGTTTGTATTCGCAATGTTTTTATCAGGGATGTAATGGAATCGTTGTTAAACTAATAGGCGTTTCTTCAGGAAAAAAACAAACCATTCTATATATAATCTTTCGCAATCGGGCGCTAATCTTGAGCAAGGATGATTAGGTTTTCTAACTGTTATAAAGGAGACAGCTCAAAATGAAATCAAATAGTTATCTAAAAGAACATATTAAGCAGTTAGAGGAAAAGTTATTAACCCCAGAAGTTCGTTTATCAAGAAAAGAGTTAAAAAAATTATTGGCTGATGATTTCTTTGAATTCGGAAGTTCAGGTAAGGTTTTGTATAAGGATGAAGATATTGCTGATGGTGGAATAGGGACAGTTAGGATGATTTTGAGCGATTTTGAACTCCATCCCTTATCAGAAACCGTAGTGCTTGCAACATACAGAATTTTTAATGATGTTAGTAAACAGCATTCCTTACGTAGCTCTATATGGAAACTTAGCGAGGGTAAATGGAGAATGGTCTTTCACCAGGGAACAAAGACAGATCCTTCGGCTTGAAATTCTTTTTTCAACAAACAATTATTTACTAATAGTATATTTTTGATGAAGAATAAATATCTATATAGATCTTAAAGTATGTTTTGATTACGCAAAACATACTTTTTTTTGCTTAGGAAATTATAAAATGCATGAACTGTGGATAACTACTTCGACATCCAGCTCCAGCGCCTAGCCCCTCGAGGTCATAAGCTAATATAGAATTGAAGGCAAAGGACGCCTTCTATTCTAAATCATCTTATTTGCCCT
>DASQMK010000282.1:0-9890 GCA_035645575.1 Metabacillus sp. | reverse complement strand
TGTATAGCGGTTTCTGGTGCTAATGATTTAACCATATATGCATCAAGCTGTGGGATAAATTCAGAGGTTGTTTGTGGTTCGCTAGTACATAATAAAGGAATTCCTTCTTCAAGACAATATTGTTTTAAATAGGTTAGTCCTTCTTCACCAGCTGTCACGATAAAACAAGGTGGGTGGTATTTAACGATATTGCCAATTCGAAATTTGCGCTCTTCTAAGCTTAATTTATGTAAATAGGTAATTTCTTTTCTTCCGAGTATTTGAATTCGTTCAGTTGGGAAGAAATCAAAATGACCAACGAATTCCAAGCCAGGACGGTGAGATCTAGGCTGTGTAATCGGCTGTTGTAGTTGATCTTCTCCAGCTAGGACTTTCAACGAAAACTTTTGAATTAAATGTTCTATGGTTAATAATTTCAATTCGAAGATGCTCTCCTTCCTAGAGACGTATTAAATTTTCAGGGATGCTCTGATAAAAATAATTTGCTGTATATAATCATATATGATTTTACTAGCTGATATCTATCATAATGAAAGAATGTCACAGAAAAGATGAATTCGAACATTAAAGTCGCTTTGGTTTGTATCGTGCTAAGAATATTTTGTCTCTTCACGTATTTATGTGAGTGAGCAACTCACTGCAGCTTATCAGAAAATAAAAAAAGTACATGTTTTTATTCAAAAACATGTACTTTCCAAACAATCTAAAATCGTGCTGAACAAGGGTTTTCCTATATGGTGTATGGAGAGCAAACAGACCTACACGCTGCCAACGAAATTATAGTTAAAGTATTTACTTACCTTAACGGTGCAAAACCTTTTACTTTCTGTAAAATTTCTTCGATCTCTTGTAAAACATCTGCTTGGAGTTTTACTTCAACAGCTTTTATATTTTCCACTATTTGTTCCGGACGACTTGCTCCGATCAATGCTGAAGTTACACCTGGATTACGCAATACCCATGCTAATGAAAGTTGTGTAAACGAAATGTCTAGTTGTTTTGCTAAACTATTTAGATCTTGTACACATTCGAGGACATTATCTTTAAGATAACTATTTATGACAGTGTTTACTTTATCATTAGCTGCTCTGCTTTCTTTAGGAATTTTTGTTTCAGATTTATATTTTCCCGTTAAGATACCTTGTGCAAGGGGTGAAAAAACAATTTGACCAAGTCCTTCTGCTTCACTCACTTTTAATATTTCATCTTCTATATAACGCTCAAACATATTATAAATCGGTTGATTTGAAATGAGTGGGCGAAGATTTAATTTTTTACTAATATCAGTTGCCTCAGTAATTTGAGCTGCGCTCCATTCACTAACACCTGCATACAGAACTTTCCCTTGTGAAATAAGATCATCTAGTGCCCTGAGTGTTTCTTCAGTAGGAGTTTGCTCATCGTAACGGTGGCAAAAGTAGATATCGATATAATCCGCACCAAGGCGCTTTAAACTAGCATCGCATTGTTCCATAATATGTTTGCGAGATAGTCCGCGATCATTAGGACCTTCTCCCATTGGAAAGAAAACTTTTGTAGAGAGGACATAACTAGATCTATCGTAAGGCTTTAGGGCAGAACCCAGTGCCTTCTCACCAGCACCATTATTGTAGGCATTTGCTGTATCAAAAAAATTTATTCCGCATTCAATGGCTTTTTGAATACATGCATCTGCAGCTTTTTGTTCCGAAGCTGTTCCATATGTAAGCCAACTCCCGAGACCAATTTCACTAACTTTAATACCACTATTTCCTACACGTCTATATTTCAACGCCATTCACCTCACCTTTAAAAATGAAAATATAGTTTCTTGACAACTATGATTATTTTTTATAGTCTAAATGTACGTACAAATAGTGTACCACATAAACCTAAAATTAAAATACGTACGCTCAACTTAGGGTAAAATAAGTAGGAAGGGTTATTAGTGAGCTAGCTCTATCACTATAATAAAATTCTTGAACTGTCATATAACTTTGGTATCCATCTCCAACGCCTAGCCATAATTGTAGGAGGAGTATATAGACTAAGAATCTTTAATGACACATCCAAAAATGGTAGATTAATAAAATGATTGTCGGTCATTATAATTTTTAAAAGTTAGCAGAAAATAAAGAGGATGAGCCAAAACGAGAACCCCAAATAGTAGAGTCTAATCGTTTTATGTCATCCTCTTAGTATGTTAAATAGTAGGAGCAGATATGTTGATAGACATCTGCCAGCTTTTCGTGTGTACTTCATTTTAAAGATAATATAATTTAAAACATATATCTTGATCATGATTTCCAAATTTTTTGCCGAAAATGGTTGCACCACCCACATGTTCTGCATCTTCTTTTACTTCAATTCTCAAAGTCCATCTATCACAGGTTGTATCTAAGTCTTCAATTGAAACTTGTGACAATGGGTCTCCGTCAATATATGTTCCGTGACTAGTGATTCTAATCGTTTTTAGCAAACCGTATTGATTAATGTTGTGGGGCCACCATTCAGGTGTGAACTTCCCTCTTGTGTCAGCAAAATCACCAGGGCTGGTCCAAGTACCTAGTTCTATACCGTTTAAGGAAAACGTTATATCGGAAGGCCATACATCATTGGAAAATGGAAATTCTGATGAAACTTCCATGCTAATTTCAAACTGCTGTAACTTTTCATCTTTCTTTAAAAAGTTGGCAATATTATATTGGACGAATCCTTTGGTAAACCAGAGGATTTCAGCGTCGACTCTTTTTGGATCCATAAAGTATTTAGGTTCGTCAACTCTTCCGATAAACTCTTTCTCTGTAGCAAGCCCGCAAGTTGGCTTTAAGTCGAAATCTGTATAATGCCCAATCGGAACAGATGTTTCATAAGATGCAAAAGAATGGAAGATTTTTTTAGGGAAATTAATCTCAATATGATCTACCTTTAAGATAGAAATTTTCTGGCGCCCTGATTTACCAGGGACTTTCTCTGTTCTAATAATCCCTGCGTCTTCTAACTTTTTAATATGCTTTAATACGATTGGGCTGCTTATATTAAGTTCTTCAGCCAATTCTTTAATATTCATTTTATTTTTTGAGAGTAACTGAATAATTCTAATTCGAACTTCACTTGCCAAAGCTTCGTAAACAACGAGTGAGGACTTATCTATTTCAAGCTGCATGATTTTACCCTTCTTCCCTTTTATTTCTTAACGGACAAAAATAATTAACTTATTACATATAATACCATAATGGAAATTAATATATATATAAAATAACTTTAATGTTAATTATATTATGAATCGATTATATATAAAATTCAAGATAAACATTAAGGTTAATTATTGGTTAAGAATTTAATAGAGATTTATAAAAGTGTTATTGACAGCGTTTTCTAAAGCGTTGTATACTAACCTCAGGTTAATTACTTTACAAGATCATTATCTTATAAGTAATTTTCAGAATTGATAGAAATAGGGGGAGAAAGGCTTGAAAAAGAGGTTAGGATTTTCATTGATACTTATTTTATTAGTAACGGTAATGTTAGCAGGATGTAGTGGTGAAGATAAAAATACGATTACCTTTTGGACACCGTTAACAGGTGAAGATGGTGCTTATATGGATCAGCTTGTTAAAGAATATAATGAAACAGATCCAGAGTTTAAAGTAAAACATGTTATTACTTCTGATATGTATACGAAGATGGCTACAGTTTTAAACTCTGGTAAAGGTATTCCGGACTTATCAATCATTCATGCCGACCGCGTTCCAGGCTTTGTTAAAGACGATGTGTTAGAGCCAATGTCTGCTGTAATGGAGTCACAACCTGAACTAAAAGAAGAAAATTTCTTACCGCAAGCTTGGTCTTCGGGAAATATAGATGGAACACAATATACGATTCCACTAGATATTCATAGTAATGCAATGTACTACAATAAAGATTTACTTAAAAAATATGGTGTAGAGAATTTCTTAGATGATGATGTTGTAACGATTGATGAAATGTTGTCTTTACAAGGGAAATTAGATGAAGGCGATTATGTAGTTAATGATGCTCTATTAAGCTGGGTAATACTTGCACAAGTTCAAAACTTAGGTGGGGATATCCAAAAAGATGGTCAACCTGCTATTAATACAGAAGTTATGAAACAAGCCCATGAAGATATTAAAAAACTTGATGATGCCGGATTAATGACACCGTTTGGTGAAGATGGCTATTTAATGTTCCAATCTGGAAACGTTTTATTCTCAACAGATGGTACTTGGAGTTCAACAGCTCACTCTGGTGTTGAAGGCTTGAATTTTGGTGTAACAAATATTTACTCTACTACTCCGGACAAATTCACAAATAGAGCTTCATCTCATTTATTTGCAATGTTAGAGAATGAAGCACGTACAGATGAAAAAGAAAAAGGAATTGCTGACTTCCTGGAATTTATCCGTTCAAATTCACTTGAATGGGCGAAAGCCGGACAAATCGTAGCAAGTAAAGAAGTGAATGAAAGCCCTGAGTATCAAGAATATATACAATCTTTCTTTACTTCAAATGAAAAAGAAATTGAATCTCTTTACATTTATACGTATGAGTTCTATCCATATGTTCAGGAAGCACTTGATAAGTATTCAGTAGATATGATCCGTAACGATGAAGGAATCGACATTGATGAAGGCTTAAAAACAATGCAAAAATTTGTAGAAGATAAAATTGCTGAAGGTAACAAATAGAAGAGCAAACCAAAGCAGATTAGATCGTAAAATGAGATGACCTAAAATGAAAGAGATAGACCCCTTAGAACGTAAACGTAAAGATTTAGTTGTGAGGGGTCAAACTCTTAGTTATCCCTTTTACAAAAGGAGAAATGAATGCCTATGAATAACAAATTTAATTTGACACCTCTTTTCTTTATAGGTCCGCATATTATTTTATTTGCTGTCTTTATTTTCTTACCAACCATCTATGGAATTTACGCTTCATTCACACAATGGAACTTAATTGGTGATCCAGTTTGGGTAGGACTCGAAAACTATAAAACGATTCTTTTTGATCGTGAATCAACCTTCAATTTTCAATTCACGAACGGTTTGAAAAATACATTGCTCTTTGTTCTGTTCAGTGTTCCGTTATTAATTGTTATCCCGTTAATGATTGCGGTCGCATTAGAGCATAAAAAAGTAAAAGCAAAAAATATAATCCAATCGATTATCTATATACCTGGATTAATTTCTATTTCTGCAGCGGCACTTATTTGGTCATTAATTTTCAACAAACAATTAGGGATTACTGGAAACGTATTTGGTTCAGAAACTGTTTGGGCAACACACCAACCATATGCTTGGTTCATTATTATCGTCATCACGATATGGGGTGGAGTTGGAGGAAACATGATTATTTATCGTGCTTCTATAAACGGTGTATCGAAAGACTTATATGAATCCGCAGATATAGATGGCGCAGGCCCTGTTAGAAAATTCTTTAGTATTACATTACCTTCTATTCGTTTTCCACTAATTTATACATTTGTCATGACAACTGCTGGTGCATTTAATGTCTTCGGTCAACCTCTAATGATGACGGATGGTGGTCCAAACCAAAGTACGTCCGTATTGATGATGTATATTCGTGATTTAGCATTTAGTAGTGGGGAGTCCATCGCAGGTATGGCATCAGCTATGGCAGTATTACTTGGAATCGTTATCTTAATTATCTCGGCACTGCAATATGTAATAATGAACCGAAATGCATAACAAACGAGATAATTCCTAAAAACGGAAACAGAAAAGGCAGGTGTAGCAATAATGTCGAAAAGTACAAACATCTCAAATTCAACAAACATCTCAAATAATACAAACATAAAAACGAGCACCAAGAAGAATATGAATTTCTCGAAATATTCAGCATACCTATTTTTAATTGTTATTTGTATCATCTGGGCTGTTCCTGTTATTTTCGGAATTACCACATCATTTCGATCCCAAACAGAAGTTGTCTCTACAGGTTTTAGGTTATTACCTGTTAACTGGATCATTGATAACTATGTGGCTGTTTTGGAAAATACAGCAACAGCACCAATCTTACGTTGGTTAATGAATTCTTTATTCATAGCAACAATTCATACACTATTAGTCGTTGTGGTTATCTCAATTACTGGTTATGGCTATTCTCGCATGAATTTTAAAGGTAGAGATGCATTATTCTTTACTCTACTTGGTATCTCTTTCTTTCCAGCTGTTGTTAACTTAATTCCTTCTTATAAAATTATTGATGCATTAGGTTGGGTTAATACGGCATGGGCAATGATTATTCCTGGATTAGCCGGAATGGGGAACATTTTCTTAGTTAGGCAGTTTATGAAAGGAATACCAAAGGAATTGGATGAGTCTGCTCGTGTAGATGGTGCAGGTGACTTCAGAATTTATTTTTCAGTCATCTTACCATTAATTAAACCTGTATTAATTGTTTGTGGATTGTTCTCTTTTACTGGATCGTGGAATGACTTCCTCTGGCCGGTCATTGTCTATACAGATGTGTATAAAATGCCGGTTACAGCTGGTTTGCTTTTATTACAAGACATTTATGGAAACTATCGTTTAATTGGACAATTAATGGGTTCAGCCATATTAGCGATTATTCCAACATTACTATTGTTCTTATTTGCGCAAAAATACTTTGTACAGTCAATTAACTTGAATTCTGGTATTAAAGGATAAGTTTTATTAAATCGTTTTAGAAGTTGACTTGATATCCGGGGATAATGAGCATCTTATGAATATAAGTGAGGGATGAAGAACATGAGCAGAGGACTAGAAAGAAAGTTGTTAATGGTAGGATCAATATGGAATATGATTACAGCGCTTATCACAATCTTTGGATATTCTACTTGGTTTAAAAAAACAGGTGTTCAAGGGTTGCAAAATACGTCCGTTGACACAATGCTCGTCGGAACAACCATGATTGATAGTGTATCGAAAGTCATTCTAACCTTTGGATTATTTATGTTTGTTGGGGCAATTGTGAATTTTCTAATTGCTAGAAACATGCAAGATAATATTATCCAAAGAAAGACATTAATTTGGATTGCTTGTTGGGGACTGCTTCAATTGCTTGTAATGGACGTTATTGGGTTTGTACTATTTCTTATTGCATTTGTTATTTACACAGCAAAAAATAAAGCTATTAAGCTATCTCAAAGTAGACTTGAGAGTATTTCATAACAGTTTTTCTTTTTCTAGAAATCCGTAAATTGTCTTCCCGATGATAAAAGATCATAATGATCAGATTTGATCCAGGATTAGTCGTAAAACCATTTAATAGTAGAGTTTGATAAATAAAAGCAATGAAGGTGAGCATAAAACCTTTTACAGGTAAGCGGGATGCCACCTGATTATAAGGGAAAGGGAGATGAAGATGGCTGTTAAAGCAACAATGACGATTGATAAAGAATTTAAAATTGGACAAATTGATGAAAGAATTTACGGTTCGTTTATTGAACACTTGGGACGTGCTGTTTATGAAGGGATTTATGAACCAGACCACCCATCTGCAGATGAGCAAGGATTTCGTACAGATGTAATAGAACTAGTAAAACAATTAAGGGTACCATTAGTAAGGTATCCGGGTGGGAATTTTGTTTCTGGTTATAATTGGGAGGATGGTGTTGGCCCTGTTGCAGACCGCCCCCGAAGATTGGATCTTGCATGGAGAACGACAGAAACAAATCATATTGGTACAAATGAATTTATGGATTGGGCCAAAAAGATAAACGCTGAAGTTAATATGGCTGTTAACCTAGGAACACGTGGGATTGATGCTGCACGTAATCTAGTAGAATATTGTAACCACACTTCAGGATCTTATTGGAGTGATCTCCGTATTTCTCACGGGTATAAGGAACCGCACAAAATCAAAACATGGTGTTTAGGAAACGAAATGGACGGTCCTTGGCAAATTGGTCATAAAACAGCCGCTGAGTACGGACGCCTTGCAGCTGAAACAGCAAAGGCAATGAGATGGGTGGACCCAACAATTGAATTAGTTGCATGTGGAAGTTCTAATCGTCATATGCCTACTTTTGCTGAATGGGAAGCTACTGTATTGGATCATACCTATGACCATGTCGACTATATTTCCTTACACACATACTATGGAAATCGTGACAATGATTTAGGAAACTACTTAGCTCAATCATTGGATATGGATCAATTTATTTATTCTATTATCTCAACAGCAGATTATATAAAAGCGAAAAAGCGTAGCAAGAAAACAATTAATCTCTCGTTTGATGAATGGAATGTATGGTTCCATTCTAATGAAGCAGATAAAAAACTTGAGCCTTGGCAGATTGCTCCACCACAGCTTGAAGATATTTATACTTTTGAGGATTCCCTATTAGTTGGAAGTATGCTTATTTCGATGTTAAAGCGTGCAGACCGTGTGAAAATTGCTTGTCTTGCTCAACTTGTAAATGTTATCGCACCAATTATGACCGAAAAAGGTGGCGAAGCATGGAAACAAACCATTTTCTATCCATATATGCATGCATCTGTTTTCGGTAGAGGTACTGCTTTGCATTCGATTGTTTCATCACCGAAATATGATAGTAAGGATTTCACTGATGTTCCATATCTTGATACCGTTTCTGTACATGATGAAGAAAGTGAAACCTTGACGATCTTTGCAGTGAACCGCCATCAATCAGATGTGCTAAGCCTTGAAGGTGATGTAAGAAGCTTCGAAGGGTACAAAGTAGTCGAACATATTGTTCTTGAGAATAATGATTTGAAAGCAACAAATCAATTTAATCATTTAAATGTAACACCACACAGTAATGGTGATGCAAAAGTAGACAATGGTCAACTTACAGCAAATTTCTCTAAACTATCTTGGAATGTTATTAGATTAGCAAAATAATAGGATGTTTAGCAGGAATTATAAGAATCGTACTATTAGAAACTAGACTTTGTTATTAAAAAATGTTGATAAACAATCAATTTCATTTTTTGAGGGAAAGCAAAAAAGCAAAAGTGTGCTATACAGAATTAATTTTCAATTATCTAAAATAAGTCAAATTAATAATTACACATAACAAAACCAAAAACTAAAATTGTATAGGGGATGTCGTCTTGGTAGAAATTAATGCAAAAAATCCACTAATTGAACAACGTGCAGATCCTTGGATTTATAAACATACAGATGGTTATTACTATTTCACAGGTTCTGTACCTGAATACGATAGAATTGAGTTGCGACGCTCTCAATCTATAAAAGGGTTAGCAGATGCTGTGGGGAAAACAATCTGGATTAAACATGAAACAGGTTTAATGAGTGCCAATATTTGGGCACCTGAAATACATTATATTGATGGAAAATGGTATGTGTACTTTGCTGCTGCACGAACAAGTGAAACAAAGGATGGTTTATTTGATCATCGGATGTTTGTACTAGAAAATTCATCCGAAAATCCACTGGAAGGTGAGTGGGTGGAAAGAGGTCAAGTCAAAACGAAATGGGAATCCTTTGCGTTAGACGCAACTACTTTTGAGCATAAGGGAGTTCGATACTACGTTTGGGCCCAAAAGGATCCTGAGATTGTCGGAAATTCAAATATTTATATTTCTGAAATGGAGAATCCATGGACACTTAAAGGTGAACAGGTGTGTATTACTACTCCTGAATATGACTGGGAAAAAATTGGCTTTTTAGTGAATGAAGGTGCCGCGATCCTGAAACGAAATGGTCGTATTTTTATGACGTTCTCAGCAAGCGCGACAGATCATAACTATTGTATGGGATTATTAACTGCAGATGAAAATAGTGATTTATTGGATCCAAAATCATGGGTGAAAACACCGGAACCTGTTTTTACTACTTCTGAGGAAAATAGTCAATATGGTCCAGGACATAATAGTTTTACTGTCTCTGAAGACGGT
>DASQMK010000281.1:0-5985 GCA_035645575.1 Metabacillus sp. | reverse complement strand
AATGTTAAAAACACTTCATTATAACAAATTAAGTGAAATTATAATATCAATTGGAGCTGTTTTCCTTTATTTGTTCTAATTTGTTCCTTCTAACCAAAAGCAACAGCACATTTCTTAATACATTAGTTTTCCATCGAATGGTTCTTCTGAATTTAATTTTGGAATTTCCAAAAATCAATACTATTGTTTAACAGAGTCAAATAACAAAATGTGCTAATCCTTATTAGAGAATTGCGCTTATATTGCTGAAGAGAAATTTATAATGGAATCTTAAACTAGGCTCTTTGAGAAGCCAGTGCTTTTATCTTTATATCCCATGTTTTTGTAGAATTGATGTGCATTCTTTCGTTCATCACGATTACCACTATTTAACCCTATTGCTATAGCTCCTTGCTCTCTTGACCAAACTTCTGCTTCTCGTATTAGTTTCTTACCTATTCCTTTTCTTCTATAGCTAGCATCCACAACAAAAGCTACAATTCGAACGTACATTCCGTCGTATTCATAAAACAATCCTGTGCATAAGCCCACCATTCCAACAACTTTCCCATCTAATTCAGCCACTATAGTATGATAGTTTGAATTGTCTAAAATAGTATTGAATCTGGTTCTAAATGCATCGACTTTAGTTGGATAACCAAGTTGGGCCATTAAAGAAACTAATTCAGAAACATCATTTATCGAAGCTTCTCTTATATTCATTAATAATCCTCCATTTTATTATTGATATGACATTCCTTCTCAATTGACTTTAAAACGAAATAAGCGCAATCCATGGGTTGCGCTTGATTGTTGAAGTTGGTTATTGAATTAACTCACTCGTTACATTAAGTGCAAAAATTCACACGTTATAATTGATTCACTACAAGGTGTTCTGTATTATGAGGAAATTTATTTATCGCTGTTCTTAAAAAATCAGGATATAACTCTATGTTTTTAAGTTCATTGATTGGTGTCCATTTAAAAACCAATCTTTCGCCCTCAACACCATGAAAAGGTTTATTATCAAACTCAAATGAATTTTCATCTGATTTAACAGAGTAATAAAGACCTATTTCATGAAAATCCTTCCCCTCATAATTAAAAAAGTTTTCTACTATCCAAATTAATCTCTCAATTTTTATCTCCGCATTTAGTTCTTCAAGAAATTCCCTTTTTATACTTGATTTAGATTCTTCTGCAATTGCAACTCTGCCACCAGGAAGTGACCAATGATTATCAGTTACAGCCCTATGTAAAAGAACATGTCCATTTTCTATCCAAATTCCTGCAACACGATAATTAAAAACTGCTTTATCTGTTTTAAATACTACATCCAAATTCATTCCCCCATTCATTAGTTATCATTTAAAATTGTTATAACTTACTCCTTTAACCTGCTCCGTGACTTTAAGTACATATTTTACAAGCTTACTCACATTTTAACATATATATCCAATTGAACAGACAGGTATTGTTCATCAATCTGGCCCTTAACATGAAAAAGCACTTACCTTTTAATTCAAGATAAGCGCCCGATTGTTGAAGATCATACTTTTATATCATCTTATATATATGAACTCAGTGAACATAGTAAAGTTATTCTTTTATAAATTTGAAAAGTTAAGATTTATCGTTTTTATCAATCCTACTATT
The DNA here is from genome assembly GCA_035645575.1 of Metabacillus sp. GTDB lineage: Bacteria > Bacillota > Bacilli > Bacillales > Bacillaceae > Metabacillus. The sequence goes on along the minus strand of DASQMK010000281.1, from coordinate 4,350 downwards.
AGTAGAATAAATTCCTTTGAACTTTTTAACAATCCACAAGTTCTTATTTAATATTAAATGACTGACTATCATAGATAGTAAAAAGTCTGTCGAAGGATTAGCAGTACCAAAAGAACCACTTACCACTAAAAAGAGTAAAATTGAAATAAATATTAATGCAAACAAATATGATAAATCCTGCTTCATATAAATGTTACCTCCATAAAACTTAGTTTCTAGTGAAAGGACTGTACGAAATTCCAAATTTTTCTCCAATCCTTATTCATGGATAGCGCTTTATTGTTTAATAACAAGATTATAATTACACCCTTTTGCTAAATCGTTAGAATACATTCAAAATAAAATTATATTAGTACCCTCTAAGTCTTTTTTGCATTAATAAAAAGTCTTCTTTGGAAAAATATTTGTAATCCAATACTCCAATCTTTTCTCTGAAATTTTCATAATTTAAAACAACTATATTTTTACCAGTATTCGAACGCACACTTGGATATCGAATTGCATCAAATCCTACAGATAAAGCTGCATCTGAAACAAACCGTGTAAACACATAATGAGGTTTATACCAACCTTCACCTTCAGCTGGAGAACTCATTAATGATGAATATTGGATTGCTTGGATTATGTCATTGTCTTCCAATTTTTCATCCATTAAATCTAAAACCTTTAGTGGTTCTTTGATCTCTAATGTTGCCAACATTATTCCTGACTCAGGCTCTCTCGTCTCTTGATAGCAAGTTAGATCATCCTCTGCTAAGTACAATACCTGTTTACCTGCATGATTGTATCTACCTTCTTTAATTATACTATTATCAGCTGCGAAAAAATCTTCTTTAACATATTCATGTTTCTCATCGTAAACTCTTGCTCTGTATAAAGGATTAGGTAATAGAGAGGTATTAGTTTTTTTTGAAATTGCTTGGATTTCATTATATAACTCCTGAGCAAATGGATGAAGCATTAAAAGAAATGGTGTTTTCTTAGCAATGTCAGCTATCTCTCGTACGTTTAACTCAAATTTATTTGGAACTCTAAATCTTAAATCATATGGCCATATATTATATGTAAGTGGACTATCACAGTTAGGACAACTAAAGTCCTTTAATAGATTAGTAAATTCCTCTTTAGTAAAACTATCCCGAATATATCCTCCACTATAGAAAGAATCTAGAGAGATTGCGTTCGTTTGAAGCTCTAAATCTCTATTGTAAATTCCAGGCCAATTCTCAATAAATTCATCAATACAACTATCGCAATAGAATGTATATGCATTAAACCATTTTTCCAAGTCTCTATAAAACATATCAATCATTATGTCGAATAGTTCTTCCTTAGTTAACCCATCTTTCCAATCAGCCATTTTCTTTATCTCCCTTAAAACATATAAAATATAATTCCTTTAATATATAGTTTACATCATTTTTAAAGTGCTACTAGTTAATATTAGTATCATTTGTTCATTAACTCTCAATTCCATTATATTAAACTTTTGTGATTTGTTTACTCAACAATCTGGCCCTTAACATGAAAAAGCACTTACCTTTATTCAAGATAAGCGCTTGATCGTAATATAAGTTTAACCAGTTTTTACTGGTTGAACTTTTTTATTTGGTTTTATTATAGCGGTAGTCGGAGTAGAACGTAGCGCTTGTGGGACATGATCCCGTCCGCAAAACTGTTCACTCCCTACTTGTATTAGCATGTTTCAGGCTGGTTGGGGCAAAGATCCCGTTTAAGAAGCGAACCTATGACAGTACAAGCTGCTCCAGGGACAACCGACTAATCTTAATTTTAAGGAGAAGATGATGATGAATCCAGTAGTAGGTCTGGATGTATCTAAAGGTGAGAGTCAGGTACAAGCATTCTTGGATAAAGGTCAACCTTATCGTAAAAGATTTAGTGTAAAGCATACTGTGGAAGGAATTGAGAATTTATTAGAATTCTTAACAGAGATTGAAAGAGTAGCTGATGGTAAGAAACCTTCGGTTATCTTAAAATCAACAGGACATTACCACTCTCCTATTATTCAGTTTTTGGAGGAGCAGTAATATGTTTATATTATTGTCAATCCACTTATATCTCATCGAGCAAGGAGTATAAGTTTAAGAAAGGTAAAAACAGACGCTGTAGATGTCTATCTTCTATGTGAACTATTCTATAAAGAAGAAGTTGAGCCGTATAAGAAAAGAGGTATCCAACTCTTAAACCTTCGTAATCTTACAAGACAACAAGAGACAATTTCAAGTATCTTTACACAGACCAAGGTACAACTTCTAACAGTACTAGATCAGGTATTTCCTGAATATAGAGGTGTCTTTGGTGATTTATATTCGAAAGTCTCTTTACAGACGCTTTCCTTATTTCCTACTTCTGAACATGTGCTAAATACGACCGAATCCGTCTTAACTGACAAGATTGTATCGTTATGTACCAGACGTTCTGAAAAGTGGGCAAAAGAAAAAGCACAAAAGCTTATGGAAGCAGCATTACGAAATCCATTTCAAACCAACTTGTATGAAAGCCATATTTTTAACTTAAAGATGTTAATTTCAAATCGTTCTTCAATATCAAGAGCATCTATCACTACTAGAAGCAGAAATAGATGCCCTCGCTAAAGAAATGGAAGAATATAAGATTATCCAGTCTATCCCTGGTATCGGAGGTAAGATTGCGGCAACAATCATTTCCGAAATTGGAGAAATAGATCGGTTTAATCACCCTAAAAAATTAGTTGCCTTTGCAGGAGTAGATCCAAGCGTTTACTCTTCTGGAAGATTTACAGCAATCCAAAATCGGATAACGAAGAGAGGATCCAGAAGGTTAAGGCAAGCATTATATATGGCTGTATACTGTGGAATTCGAGATGCCCGAAAGCAAAAGACGAGCGATACTGTTATTCCTCGGAATAAAAAATTAAGAGCGTTTTACGATAAAAAACGCAACGAAGGTAAACCATATAGAGTAGCAATTATTGCTTGTGTTAATAAGCTTTCACACTTGATTTATGCGCTTTTAAAGAACAAGACCACATTCCAAGAATTAGCTTAAGAACTATATTTAACAAAATAAAACAAAACCTTCCAATTATGAAAAACAGGAAGGTTATTTGGCATACTCATTTTTAGTATATCATCTATATTTTAATTTTTTTATTGAAAAATGTTGACAACTATTAGCTGGTTTTGCTGAAGATTGCTCTTGACTGGTGATACCGTTTGTTTAAGCGCTAAACCATCATAGAATAGTTGATTTTCCCATTAAAGAAAAAAACCACTATTTCCTACTAGTGGTCTAAAGGCCTCTCTACCCGGAGTCGGGGGTTTATCACCCCCTCCTGCTCGATTCCAAATGCTATTATTTAGCTTTGATATGTGCAACGACACTATTATTTCTGTAAGTGACAGTTACCTTGTAACCATCAGCTGTTACATGATCGAATTTACCTTTCACCTTGTCGGCAGTCATTAAAGTAATGTTTGTACCCTTTTCTATTTCATAATTAGAAAGATCCAAATTCAGGTCCCCACCATCAAGGTATAACAGTCCATCTACATTTAGTTGACTGTTGTCATCATCCATTGCAATATCCAGGTTTCCAGCTTCCATTGTTAAATTGCCATTTATATTTAAAGGTCCATCTACATTAACTAAAACTGTACCATTTTCTACATAAAGATCGCCTTCACCAAAAGCAGTCGTAGAAGTAGCTTCTAATGTTCCTCCTTTTAGCAATGTGCCTCCTGAATAACTATTATCTCCTGTCAATGTGAGCGTTCCTGTCCCTTGCTTGGTAAGCATACCACTGCCAGTAATATCATTTCTCCACCAATCATGTGCATTAAATCTTCCCTTTGAAGCATCCATATCCACTGTTACATTGCTTAAAAACGCACCATATCCATCAGATGCTGTTACTAAATCAAGTCTTCCCCAACCATTTGACTCGTCTATTACAGGATAGCCTGATTCAATTTCTGTGGTATACAATACTTCTCTACGTTGTTTATCTGTCAAATAAGGCTGACGAGTTTCCAATAAAACCTCTGCCCCTTTAGGTACTACAGGGTCTAAACCTTTTGTTCCTGTTTGAGGTAATCCGTAAGTAAGTTTTTCCCGATAGAAAGCTTTATTTGCTTCATGATCTTCCCACTTTTCTTCATCGTACGCACTTTCAAACTTATAAGCCTCAGTTACCGTATGTGCATATTCGTACAAGCTCATATCTTTTGATTCAGCTAATTCTCCGAATACATCTCCAGCATTTTCATACGCCTTATCCAATACCTCTTTGTTTTCTGGAAGATTGTATGCATAGGCAGTCATTGCCGTAGATTGTATTCTTGCTCCTAT
>DASQMK010000280.1:0-8679 GCA_035645575.1 Metabacillus sp. | reverse complement strand
TAAGATGGTTTATGATGTTCGCGGTGGTGTCGTTGGTGCGACTGCGACAATGGGGGTTATCGTAGGTGCCGAAATCCCTATGTTCTTAGGAGCCATGATTATGGGTCCACTTGGTGGATACTTAATCAAAAAGCTTGATGGCTTATTAAAAGATAAAGTTCGTTCTGGATTTGAAATGTTAGTTAACAACTTCTCAGCTGGTATTTTAGGTGCAATTTTAACATTAGCTGCCCTAGTAGGAATTGGCCCGGTTGTTGAAGGATTAAACCAAGTATTAGCAGGTGCAGTTCAAGGTATTTTTAATGCAGGTTTATTACCATTAGCAAGTATTTTCATTGAGCCAGCAAAGGTTCTATTCTTAAACAATGCAATCAACCACGGTATTTTAAGCCCGATTGGAATTGAGCAAGCAGCAAATACAGGAAAATCTATTTTATTCTTACTTGAGTCAAACCCTGGCCCTGGTTTAGGTATCCTTTTAGCTTATATGTTCTTTGGCAGAGGTTCGGCAAAACAAACAGCTCCTGGTGCAGTGATCATTCACTTCCTAGGCGGTATTCATGAGATCTACTTCCCGTACATCTTAATGAAGCCTATGTTACTTCTTGCAGCAATTGCAGGTGGTATCAGTGGTGTGTTTACATTCTCGATCTTCAATGCAGGTCTTGTAGCAAGCCCATCACCAGGTAGTATTATTGCATTGTTAGCAATGACGCCAAGAGGCGGTTATACAGGAGTTATTCTCGGTGTCATCGTAGCAGCAGCAGTATCATTCTTAGTTGCGTCACTAATCTTAAAAACTAGCAAGCAAAAAGAAGAAGATTTAACAGAAGCAACAGCGAAAATGGAAGCGATGAAAGGTAAGAAGAGCTCTGTAAGTGGTAATCTTACAGCTCAACCAACAGCTGAAGCAGAAGTTGAAGCAACAACTTCTGAAGAATTTGATTTCGGCAACGTGAAAAAAGTTATCTTCGCTTGTGACGCTGGTATGGGATCAAGTGCAATGGGTGCATCTATTTTACGTAACAAAGTGAAAAAAGCAGAAATTGATGGAGTAGATGTATCAAATACGTCGATCAACAATATTCCTTCTGATGCTGACATTGTTATTACACACAAAGACTTAACAGATCGTGCAAAAGCTAAGCTCCCGAATGCTTACCACGTATCAGTTGATAATTTCTTAAATAGCCCGAAATATGATGAGATTGTAGGGAAACTAAAATAAAATAAGGATTATGAAAAATGGTGCGACTACCTTGGGGAGTGGCACCATTTTTGGGTTAGGGTAGGTAGTAGGGCTAGTGCTGAATACGCGAAGGGATTTGTCGAAATTTGACTAATCGAAGATAAATTCTGATAATCGAAGATAAATTTTAAAAATCGCCGATATATCTCCAAAATCGCCGATAAAATCCGAAAATCGTTGATATCCCACAAAAACCGGTTTTTTTTAAAACCTAAGGACATCCTAATTAAATAATGTCAGCAATACATTTGAAAAAATCACACTTTCTATCTTTTGAAACCTACATATCCCCAGGCTTATAATTAAACTGTGTCAATAACTCATATTAAAGAGAGTTGATTCTATGATTGTTTCCGCTAGAGAGCGTCTTATTTTGCAATTACTGATGGAAGACGCAAATCAGGAAGTGACGATTAAAGAGCTTGCTGAACAGATCGATGTAAGTGAGCGAACCATTCATCGAGACTTAAAAAATATCGAATCCGTACTACAGGAATTTAATCTTCAGCTTGTTAAACGTGCTGGAATCGGGATTAAAATCGTTGGAAGTGAGACAAGTCTCACTGAACTGCGAATCGCGATTCAAAAACAGGATTATAAGGAATACACGCCTGATGAACGGATGATGGTTGCGCTTTGTACACTATTAGATCATCACGATCCAATCAAGCTGCAAAGCTTAGCGAATGATCTTGGTGTGACAACGGCTACGATTAGCCATGATCTTGATAAGATGGAGCCATTTGTTCAAGAATACGGTCTTACTCTTATTAGAAGAAGAGGCTATGGAATTGAGCTAACTGGATCTGAAGAAGCAAAGCGTAAAGCAATTAAAAGTTTAATATCAGATCGATTTGATGTACCGGATTTTTTAAGAATGGTCCGGGAAAATATTGAAAGAAAATCAACGAATAAGGTTGACTCGATATCCGAGCGTTTGCTGGGGCTTGTTCAAAAAGAAAAGCTCATTATTATTGAGGATCTAATAAACAAAATTAATTCGCGCCTGCCTTATCCATTAGCAGATAGCTCGTATGTTGGATTAGTTGTTCATCTTGCCCTTGCAATTGAACGAATACAACGTGGTGAAAACATCACTATAAAAGGTGATTATCTTAAGCAGCTAAAAGGCTCAAAGGAGTTTGTATTTGCTGAAGAAATAGCCGAGAAGCTTGAGGAAACCTTTCAAATCACGATTCCTGAGGATGAAAAAGGCTATATTACAATGCATCTAAGGGGAGCAAAGCTGCGATTTGAAGGAAAGCTCGACATTCAAGATGAAAATGTGGAAATTGCCTATTTGGTTCAGCGATTGATTGAACAAGTTGAAAAGTTAACGAGCAGAGAGTTAAAGCATGATCAATCGTTATTTCAAGGCTTGCTTGCCCATCTGCAACCAGCGGTTTATCGCTTAAAGCAAGGGATGAAAATTACCAATCCATTATTAAAGGAAATCAAACGAGATTACCAGCAGCTATTTGGAGTTGTGCAACAAGCTGTCCATGCCGCTCTTCCTTTTGACTCAGTTCCAGAAGAAGAGGTTGGATACTTAGTTTTACACTTTGGGGCAGCGATAAATAAAAAGAAAAACATCCGAAAGCTTAAAGCCCTTATTATTTGTTCAAGTGGAATTGGAACATCGAAAATGCTGGCAACACAAATTAACAACCAATTTCCGCATATTGCGGAGTTACGAAATATTTCAGCATTTGAACTTCGGGAAATAGATGTAAGCAAATATGATCTTATTCTTTCAACGATTCCAATTGAGGAGATCTCAACAGATTATCTTCTCTTAAGTCCTATTTTAACAACTCACGAGCTAGAAAAAATCAAAGAATATATAGAAGAAAAAGGACTTGAAATCGAACAAAGTCCTTCATTGGAAGAGTCCGATGAACAGGTTGACATTGCAATTAGTTTTGAACAATATCATCGGTTTACAAATCAGTCACAGCGATTATTAAGACTGTTGGAGGAATTGGAAGTTTTTCACCTAAACAACACAAAAAGTGTTGAAAGCATCTTATTACCTGTCAGTCAACAGCTAAGACAAAAAGGACTCATTGAACATGAGCAGATGATTGTGAATGCGTTGCTAGAGCGTGAGCATATCGGAGGTCTTGCAATACCGGAGACAAAACTGGCACTGTTTCACGCTAGAAGTGAGGCAGTTGTTCGTCCGAGCTTTCACATCATTGATCTTCAAACACCAATGATGCTAAGGGCGATGGATAATGAACGAAATGAGGTCGTAAGAATTCTTTTGCTCATTGCACCTCAAGATGCTAAGCCAGAAGAATTAGAGATCATGAGTTTCATTAGTGCCAGTATTATCGAATCACAAGAAAGCATCCAAATGTTTGAAAAGGCTGCAAAAAGTGGCTTAACTCAATATATTAGTCAAAAGTATTTTACAAACTATTTACAACAATTAAGGAGTGTTTAACAAATGACAATTTTAAACGAAGCAAACATCTTATTAAACCAACAATTTGACAATAAAACAGATGCAATCAAAGCAACTGGACAAATCCTTGTAGACAAAGGCTATGTAGAAGCTTCTTATATTGATGCCATGCTACAAAGAGAAGAGTTATCTTCAACTTACATGGGGAACTTCGTTGCAATTCCACACGGAACAGAGGATGCAAAAACAGCGGTTCTTAACTCTGGATTATCTGTGATCCAAGTACCAGGTGGAGTCGATTTCGGCGGCGGAAACATTGTGAAATTTTTAATCGGTATCGCTGGCAAAGGTGATGAGCACTTGGAAATCCTTTCAAAAATCGCCATCGTCTTATCAGAAGAAGAAAATGTAGAAAAGCTTGTACAAGCTCAATCAAAAGAGGAAATCATCGAACTTCTTAGTGAGGTGAATTAACTTGAAAGCAGTCCATTTCGGTGCCGGTAATATAGGGAGAGGCTTTATCGGCCTATTGCTTCATCAATCAGGCTATACGGTTGAATTTGTTGACGTCAATGAAACACTAATCAACGAATTAAACAAAGAAAAAACCTACCGCGTTATGTTAGCTAATGAAGAAAAACAGGAGTTTTTTGTTGAAAATGTATCAGGAATTAACAGTCAGCAATCTCCAGAAGCTGTTGTTGAAGCGATTTCGAATGCAGATATCGTGACAACAGCAATAGGTCCAAATATTTTAAAGTTCGTTGCTCCGCTTATTGCAGAAGGTTTGAAAAAACGTAAGCAAATCAGCGGTGGTACAGTGAATGTTATCGCATGTGAAAACATGGTTGGTGGAAGCAATGAGCTTAAAAAGCATGTTGTTGAAAAGCTAAATACAGAAGAAATCGCTTGGGTTGAGGAGAATGTCGGCTTCCCGAACTCAGCAGTTGACCGTATTGTCCCAAATCAAAACAATGAGCGCTTGCTCGATGTATTAGTTGAACCTTTCCATGAGTGGGTCATTGATTCAACTGGTATCAAAGGTGAGCAACCTAATATTGAAGAAGCACTATTTGTAGAAAATCTTCAGGCATATATCGAACGCAAATTGTTTACTGTTAACACAGGCCATGCTGCGACAGCTTATCTAGGAAATCTGGCTGGATATAAAACGATTGCAGAGGCGATTGCTCAAGATGATGTAAAGCAGGACGTTCTTGGTACACTTGGTGAAACAGGAAAAGTAGTAACAACAAAATATGGTTTTGACGCTGACCAGCATCAGCAATATATTGAAAAAATTATCGGTCGTTTTGCAAACCCATATATCGTAGATGATGTCCAAAGGGTTGGCAGAGCCCCGCTTCGCAAGCTTGGAGCAAAAGACCGACTAGTTGCACCTGCACTAGCGTTTTTAGAAGAATTTGGTGAGGTGCCATCGAACCTTGTGAAGGTCATCGTGGCTGCATTACAATTTGTTTCCGAAGAAGATCAGGAATCACTCACTCTGCAGGAGAAGGTCAAAGAAAAAGGCGCGGCTGCAGCGTTTAGTGAGATTTCAGTTTTAGCCTTGGATCATCCATTAGTTTTGAAAGTAGCAGAAGCTTTATAATTAGGAAAATGCTAGCATCATATTCGGTGCTGGCATTTTATTTTAGATGACAAAAAAAGTGGTGAAAAATGTCGAATGATAGATTTTTCAATAAAGTTGATAGATTTTTGGCTGAAGTCGATAGAATAACTTAATAAGTTGATAGGTTTTAAGCCAAACTTGATCGATTCCCAAAAGTAGGTTTAAGGAAACAGAGTTTCGGCGTGGTGAGCTAGACTTAGTAAAACAAAAAAGCTCACCACCCAAAGGGCAGTGAGCTTCCCGAAAGCTGCAAACTACTGCAAATCAGCAGCACCTTGAGCGATTAAGTCGAACAACTCTTCAATATCCTCTGCTTCTACACAAGAGAAGGCAATACGTAAGTCTGTTGAGTTAATGGAAATCGTTCCAACTCCATATTTATCTAACAGATGTAAACGTAATTCTTCAGCATTGATATTGTTAAGCTTCAAGCACATAAAGTAGCCTGAGTTAAACGGATAGTACGTCCAGTACTTCTGATATTCTTCTTTTGCCAGAACTTCTTTTGTTTTGTCTGCGCGGCTTTTCATTAACGCGAACTTTTGTTCTTTTTCAACAGCAAATTCGTCTGATTTTAATGATTGTAAAATTAGCGTCTGAGAAGGGTGTGAGCTGCTTGAGATTGTCCCCCTGATTAGACCCTTAGTTTTTTGCTCTAATGCATTCAATACATTTGCAGATTTGCTAGCATATGTGATGAAACCAACACGGAAGCCCCATACATAGTTTTCCTTAGTAGCCCCGTCGATTTTGACCGCCAAGATACGCTCATGTGCATCTGCTAAATAACTGAAAATCGATTCAGTCATAGAGTCCTCGTAAAATAATCCGAAGTAAGCATCATCGATAAGTGCAACGATGTTTAAGCCTTCTTCTGCAGCTTCTGTTAAGACAGCGGCAATTGCTTTTGCTTCAGACTCAAGCGGTGTGTAGCCGGTTGGGTTGTTCGGGAAGTTTAAAAGAACAATCACTTTACCAGTTGATTTTTGCGCTTCAATAGTAGCTTTTAAGCCGGCAGTGTTAAAGCCGTTTTCCTCATTAAATAATGGGAATGTTGCTACCGTTGCACCACGACGTGTTTTAAACGTGATGTTGTAATTTCCCCAATACTTATCAGGTACAATAACCGGTGTACCTTCATCAGCAAATAAGTCTGCTGCGATGCTTAAGCCGTGAGTTAGGGCATTTGTGACAATTGGTGAACCTACTACATCTTTATTTAAACTTGGGTTATCTTTAAAGATTTTTTCCTGCCATACTTTACGTAATTCTTCTTTTCCTTGAGGTGGTGCATAAGGATAAAGATCCTTAGGTGCTACTTTATCGCCAAAAAGGTCTTGCATGTGTTGAAAGTGCATAGGCTGATTGTTTTCTGTTGCAATACCGATTGTTGCATTAAAACGATGAGCTTTTTTTCCTGCTTCTGCTGATTGACTTAAGATTCCTTTTGGATAGAACATTTCCTTTCCAAGCTGAGACAACATGTTATAGGCGTGTTCGTTATCCTCTTTCATTGCTTGATTTAAAGCTTGTGCTAATTCATTCATGATCCTTTTTTTCACCTCTATAGGAAATAAAAATTTAGAATTTCATTAAGAGATATTTTATCATAGTGAAGGGGCTTCTCACAGTGGTAATATAAAAAAATTGACAAATAAATCATCAAACAACTTACTTTCAAGATATACTAAGTATGATAAAAGAAAAAGATATGAGAGGATCACATATGGATATTGCATCAATTTTAATCGGAGTTATATTCTTTTTAAATACTGTCTTTGCGGTTGTGGTGATTTTTAGAGAGCGAAGAGATGCAACATCGTCATGGGCATGGCTATTGGTGCTGTTTTTTATCCCGCTATTAGGATTTTTGTTGTATCTTTTATTCGGCCAAAATTTAAGCAGGTACCGAATGTTTCAATGGGAGGACCGAAAAAAGCTTGGAATTGAAAAGCTGCTTGCGACTCAATTGGAAGAGATACGACAAAATACATTTGTTTTTAAAAACGAAACAGCCCAAAAATATAAGCAGCTGATCAACATGCATATCATTAATAATGATGCGGTGTTAACAGACGATAATGCGGTAGAGATTTTTACAGATGGAAAAGAAAAATTTGATTGTCTGTTGCATGATATTGAACAGGCAAAACATCATATTCATCTGCAGTACTATATTTTAAAAAATGATGAGCTTGGTAAACGTTTAGTTTCTGCGTTGGCTAGGAAAGCAGAGCAAGGTGTGAAGGTAAGAGTATTATATGATGATCTAGGGTCAAGAAGCTTAAGGCCAAAGTTTTTTAAGGAGTTACGTAAGGCTGAAGGGGAAGTTGAGGTTTTTTTTCCATCAAAGCTAAGATTAATTAATTTGCGACTTAATTACCGAAATCATCGGAAATTAGTAATCATCGACGGAAACATCGGTTATGTTGGCGGCTTTAATGTAGGCGATGAATATTTAGGGCTTGATCCGTCCTTCGGCTATTGGCGTGATACACATTTGAAAATTCATGGAACAGCCGTCCATGCCATTCAAGCCCGGTTTATCCTTGATTGGAATCAAGCGACAGAAAAAAGAGTCATTTCGTATACTCCGGAATTGTTTCCAGAGCCACAAAAAATAGGAGAGAGCAGCTTGCAAATCGTTACGAGCGGCCCTGATTCTGAATGGGAGCAAATAAAAAATGGGTATATGAAGATGATTTCATCAGCCAAGGAGTCTATTTATATTCAAACACCATACTTTATTCCTGATGCTAGTATATTAGATGCATTAAAAATCGCATGTTTATCAGGTGTTGAAGTGAAGGTGATGATTCCAGATAAGCCTGACCATCCATTTGTTTATTGGGCCACTCTTTCCTATGTTGGGGAGCTTTTAAAATCTGGAGCGAAAGTTTATATCTATGAAAATGGCTTTATCCACGCCAAAATGATTGTGGTTGATCATGAAATTGCGTCAGTGGGGACAGCAAATATTGACATGAGAAGCTTTAAATTGAATTTTGAGGTCAATGCATTTGTGTATGATGTTGACATTGCCACAAAGCTGTATCAGGAATTTATTCATGATATGGAAAAATCGAGAGAATTAACATTAGAGGCCTATGTTCAACGTTCGAGAAGAATTCGTATTAAAGAATCAATCTCTAGATTGCTTTCACCTATTTTATAAAAGAAAAAACTCGCCGAGTGGCGAGTTTAGTTTTTCTAAAGTCTGAACAAGTGGTTGTTCAGACTTTTTCATATTGCTTAGGAAATTATAAAATGCTTGAACTGTGGATAACTACTTCGACATCCAGCTCCAGCGCCTAGCCCCTCGAGGTCATAAGCTAATATAGAATTGAAGGCAAAGGACGCCTTCTATTCTAAATCATCTTATTTGCC
>DASQMK010000279.1:0-4108 GCA_035645575.1 Metabacillus sp. | reverse complement strand
AACTAATTCACGGATACCTGATATACCGAATTTTGGTCCGGGAAATGCCTTTTTTATCTCATCCGAAAATTCTAAATCAAGGAGCTTAACCTCACCATCAAGAGATAATTTACCGAAAACAGTCGTTAAGATTGCAGGTAGATCATGGCTATAATTTAAGCTTGGATAAGCAATTTTGATTTTTCCTCTTGTAACAGGCTTTCCAAGGTAATGATTTGTTTTTTCACAACTTTCTAGTTGACTGACTTCTACTACACGACCTTTATGTGCTTTTAATTGTTCTTGTTCAAGCAAAGGGAGATCTGTCCAAGATCCAATCGTTAAACCTAATGCAATGCCCTCAGCTTTTTTGCGTAAATCACCTTTTGCATCGTGTACAAGATATGTAGCAATAACTTCACTCACTAAATAACCCTACTTTCTCAATACATCTGACATTTTCTGAATCTTTCTATTAATCATACTAATTTTAACATTATTTATTTGATTATGCATTTGATTCCTTTAGTCAATCATGAACATTTCGTTTCAACATCCAGCCTTCTCTCTTAATTTGAGATCAGTTTAACTAAAAGCGTAAAAAAAGCCCCTTTGAATAGATCAAAGGGGCTTTTTTACGCGCATAAGTAATAAGCAATCTCCCTTATCTATCAGCATATGCTGCAAGAATTAGCACCGTGCTTAACAGGATTGTTAAGTCGGTTGCCGGGCTTCATAGGGCTAGTCCCTCCACCTGCTCTTGATAAGAACGAAACGTTCAATTTTGAAATTATTAAGAATTATGACAGATTACATATAGCATGTCAAGCCTAAAAGAATAAAGTAAGATACATGATGAATTAGAAAATGTTTAATCGTTTTATTCTTTCAACTGCTTCTTTAAGTCTTTCTTCGGATGTTAATAATCCAACCCTGACATACCCTTCACCAAATTCTCCAAATCCAACACCAGGAGCTACGACAACATGAGCATTCTCAAGCAAATAATCTGAAAAAGCTTGTGAAGATTCAAATTGACTTGGAACTGGGAGCCATGCAAAAAATGATCCGGCTGGTGCTGTTACTTTCCACCCAATTTCATGACAGGCATTTATAAGAGCATTTCTTCTAGATTCATACATAGCATTTAATTCCTTAACACATGTTTGCGGGCTCAAAAGTGCATGTGCAGCTGCTTCTTGGATTGCGCTAAATACACTCACATACATATGATCCTGTAACAAATTAAGTGCCTCAATAACAGAAGGATTACCAACAGCAAACCCAATTCTCCACCCTGCCATATTATAGGTTTTTGAAAATGTATAAATTTCAATTCCGACATCTTTTGCTCCCTTTGTCTCCAAGAAGCTCATCGGCCTTTTTCCGTCAAATCCAATCGCGCCATACGCGAAATCATGAACAATACAAATATCGTGTACGTCTGCAAACTGAACCGTCTCTTCAAAAAATTCTTCGGTTGCCGTTGCCCCAGTAGGATTATTCGGATAATTAATAAACATCAATTTCGCTTGATCGATCACTTCTTTTTGCAGAGTTCTATAATCTGGTAAAAATTTATTTTCCTCTAATAAGGGCATGACTTCCATTTTTGCACGAGCTAATTCCACTCCAGACCAATAATCAGGATAACCTGGATCTGGTACAAGCACGACATCTCCTGGATTCAATAAACATTGTGGAACTTCAACTAGGCCAGCTTTTCCTCCAAAGAGAATGGCTACTTCAGACTGTGGGTCAATATCAACTCCATATTCCCTTTTATAAAACGTAGCGACTGCTTCCTTCAAAAATGTTTGACCACGAAACGGTGAATATTTATGATAGTTTGGGTTTTTTACTGCTTTTTCCATTGCTTCAACAATATGTGCTGGTGTTGGCTGATCAGGATTCCCTTGCCCTAAATTAATGACATCGTAACCTTGCTCAATTATGTTGTTGACTTTTGTAACAAGGCTCGCAAAAAACTGTTTCGGTAATGTATTTAATAAATCTGATTGTTCAAATATTTTCATTCTCGACACCTTCTCAAAAAATTCTTGAAATTCTAGTCACAAATCATATATTGTTAGTAACAACTTGTAAAGTAAAAAATTTTAAAAATGAAGGTGTGAACCAAATGAAACCTATCATTACCTGTATTCAATTAGACATCAAATTCGGGGATCCTAACTTTAATTATCAACAAGTTGAAGAGAAGATTGCCTTAGCTGTAAACCAGGAAAAGTCAACGACTATCGTTCTACCAGAGCTATGGACGACTGGATATGATCTAACTCGATTAGATGACATTTCTGATCAAAATGGTGAGAAAACGAAAATGTTTTTAAGCAGGCTTGCGAAAAAATATTCCGTTCACATCGTTGGCGGTTCCATTGCAAAAAAAAATGAAGATAGTGTCACAAATACGATGTATATTGTGGACAATACTGGTCAAGTTATCCACGAATATAGCAAACTTCATCTTTTCAAGCTCATGGACGAGCATCACTACTTATCTGCAGGGACTGAAAAAGGATTATTTGATTTAGGCGGGATAAAAAGTGCTGGTGTTATTTGCTATGATATCCGTTTTCCCGAATGGATTCGCACCCATACAACCCAAGGTGCAGAGGTGTTATTCGTTGTAGCAGAATGGCCAATGCCCCGCCTACACCATTGGAAAACACTTCTTCTTAGCAGAGCAATAGAAAATCAATGCTATGTTGTGGCATGCAACCGAGCAGGCACTGATCCTGACAATGAATTTGCAGGACATTCCGTTATCATTGACCCTTGGGGAAATATCTTGGCTGAGGCAGATGAAAATCCGGGCATGATCTCATCTGAATTGGATATTGACTTAGTTAAGCAAGTTCGCAGACAAATTCCAATCTTCGATGATCGACTTCCTGAATATTATTAGAAAATCGCGAGGCGCTTAGCATTCGACGACAAGCATAAGACTATAAGGTATAGAAGGTTTTCTTTACCTTCAATTCCTTATAGTCAAAACATTATTTTTTAGTACCACCCTTAAATTAAATAAACATTTTGAATACATAATTAAATTCACAAATATTTAGGCAATTCTATAGATTTTCTATTGACAAAATCTTAGGAATATTGATAATATGCTAATCAAGCGTTATATTTTTCTAGTAGAGCATTAAAACCTAAATACAATTAAATAAATCTATTATTTTAAAAAATAATCTCTTATCAAGAGTTGGCAGAGGGACTTGGCCCAATGACGCCGCAGCAACCGACCGTATTTCATCTGTTATGAAATAAATCTGGTACACAACCAGTAGGGCACGGTGCTAATTCCACCAGAAAGGAAACTTTCTGAAAGATGAGAGGTGCGAAGCGATGACTTCAAGCCTCTTTCAATCTGGAAAGAGGCTTTTCTTATTTTAGAAAAGCCTCCAAAAACAATATTACTTGGAGGTCATTCAAATGTGCGCAAATAAAAAATCTTCAGCTTATGAACCATTAAATGAAAACGGAGCAATCACTTTAGCAAAAAGGCTGCAGCTTTTAGATGAGAACAGCCAATTAACTTGTAATGAAATAGGTGACGGGAATTTAAACCTAGTATTTAAAGTGACAAATAATGAAAATGGTGAAAGCATCATCATAAAACAGGCTTTACCGTATGCAAAGGTTGTTGGTGAAAGCTGGCCATTAACGTTAGATCGCTCAAGAATCGAGACAAATGCTCTTCTTAAACAAGCAGAATTTGTTCCACAATATGTTCCAAAAGTGTTTTATTCAGATGAATCTCTTGCGATCACCATTATGGAAGATCTGTCACACTTACAAATTGCTAGAACTGCTTTAATAGAAGGTAAGGACTTACCACTTTTGTCACAGCATATTGGAGAGTTTTTAGCAAAAACATTATTCTATACATCAGATTATGGAGTAAATCAACATTATAAAAAATCTTTGGTCAAACAATTCATTAACCCGGACCTTTGTAAAATAACAGAAGATCTTGTCTTTACAGATCCTTTCTTTGATCATGAAACAAATGAATATGAGACAGAACTTCAACAAGATGTAGAAAAACTATGGGAAGACCAAGCGTTAAAATTAGAAGTAGCAAAGTTAAAACAGCTTTTCC
>DASQMK010000278.1:0-2737 GCA_035645575.1 Metabacillus sp. | reverse complement strand
ATAATACATAGATGTGGGGTTTTCGTTGTTCTTTATTCAAATAAAGAGTTAATTGAGTTCATCTAAATTCATGTAGAGAAGGTGGAAGGACAATGAAAAAAGTGTTGTTTGTAACAGACTTATATTATAAAGCGAGAGGCTCAAGAATTTATTGTGAAGAAGACATTTTTCTTACTTCTCAATTAAGAAAGGATTTTCAAGTAGTTATTTGTCATCCCGAAGACACCCAATTGTTTGAAAAAGATTTTGACTTAATTGTATTTCGAAATGCAGGCCCAGTTATCCATTACAAGGATAAATATCAAGCATTTCGAAATAGAATACTCTCAAATAATTTAAGAACCTACAATTCATTTAATGGGAAAGGTGACATGAATGGGAAAGAGTATCTAATGGAGCTAACAAAAGCTGGATACCCTGTTATTCCTACGATTGACAACCTGGAGGATTTAGATAATCTACCTGATGTAGAAACGTACATTATAAAACCGAAAGATGGAGCAGATTCAATCGGTTTTGAGTTTATTTCTAAAAGTATGCTAAATGAAAAAGTCGACTCACATAAAAATAATATATTAATACAGCCTTTTGTTAACTTTGAATATGAGGTTTCTTTCTACTTTATTGACAAAGAGTTTCAATATGCACTTTATACACCAGACAAAAACTTAAGATGGTGCTTAAAAGAATATGTTCCTACTAAGCAGGATTTATCCTTTGCGCAGCGTTTTATTGAATGGAACGATCTTGATTGGGGAATTGAACGAGTAGATGCTTGTCGAACTAAGGAAGGACAACTTTTATTAGTCGAACACGAAGATCTCAATCCTTATTTGTCCTTATCCTTGTTATCTCCTGAAATATGTAATAACTTTGTAGAAACAATGAAAAAATCATTAATAAAGGCACTAGAATCTAATCTAAATCAAAAAACTTTAATAGTAAAATGATTTAAATATATTTAGATAAATCGTTTTTTGTCATCATATTTATACTTGATTGGATTGAAGGGTAATGACAACGAATGCATAAGGTGGTTTTTATATGAATATTACAGTTTCTAATAGAATGAGTTTTTTTCAGCCATCGATCTTTAGTGAATTGGCAGCTTATAAACAGCAAAAGCTTAGTGAAGGTGCACCAATCATTGATTTAAGTATCGGAAGCCCTGATTTAGGACCTCCATCTTTTATTACAGAAACGTTAGCTGAAGAGGTTCTGAAAACCGATCAGTATGGATATGCAATTACAGGAACAAATGATTTTAATAATGCTGTTTCTACTTATTATAAAAGAAAATATCAAGTGGAATTAAATCCAGATAAAGAAATTTTACTTGTGATGGGATCTCACGATTGTCTTGTTCACTTCCCAATGGTATTCGCAGATCCTGGGGATATCATTTTAGTACCAGATCCGGGATATACAGGTTATGCTGCTGGAATAGCTTTAGCAGGGGCAAACCCGTATTTAATGCCTCTAAAAAAGGGAAATGATTATTTGCCTGATCTTTCAGCGATA
Organism: Metabacillus sp.; assembly: GCA_035645575.1. Taxonomy (GTDB): domain Bacteria; phylum Bacillota; class Bacilli; order Bacillales; family Bacillaceae; genus Metabacillus. The sequence goes on along the minus strand of DASQMK010000278.1, from coordinate 1,216 downwards.
CCAGAGGTTATTGCTAAACAAGCAAAGATCATGATATTAAACTTTCCTGGAAATCCTGTTCCTGCATTAGCTAGCAAGGAATATTTTGAAGAGGTTGTAGCTTTTGCTAAAAAGCATAATATCATTGTGCTTCATGACTTTGTTTACTCGGGAGTTTATTTTGATAAGAAGAGATCAGTAAGCTTTTTATCGATTGATGGGGCGAAAGAGGTTGGCGTTGAATTGTTTTCATTCTCTAAGAATTATAATATGGCTGGGAGTCGAATTGGGTATTTGGCAGGTAACGAGAAAGTTATTAATGCCATGTATCAGCTGAAGAGTAATCTAGATTATGGAGTATTTTTACCGATTCAACATACTGCCGTCAAAGCATTGGAAAAAGGTGAAGAGTTTAGTGAGGCTAATCGAAAAATATATCAGGAAAGACGAGATTTATTGGTGAATGGTTTGAATGAAATAGGATGGGAAGTAATGAAGCCCGATGCAGGAATGTTTATTTGGGCCGAGATTCCTAAGGGTTGGACATCTTATGAATTTACATATGCATTAATAGATCAGGCAAACGTCGTTGTTACACCAGGTGATGCTTTTGGGCCAAATGGTGAAGGGTATGTGAGAATCGCATTGGTTCAAAGCGTGGAAAATATAAATAAGGCCATTTCAAATATTAAAGAAGCAAACATAATTAACGATAAGCACAAAGAATTAGTATATCGATAAGTCTGTTAAATATTTTTCAATTTAGAGCAATATAAAAAATAGTTAGGAGATTTATGAGTGGTAAACAACCTTAAAAGAGCAATCAATCTGCTGCTTTGGATTTTGCTAATAAGTGGAATATTATTTTTATTCCATGAACCAATAAAAAACTGGTTAGTCTCAATTGGAGTAAATAAAATCGGGATCGATACCATTAGTGCCAGTGAGATAAAAAAAAATAATGAAAAGGATACCTCATTTAATTTTGAAGAAGTTCAAGAAATAGATTTAAAAACGATCCTTATGGCTAATTTACACAAAGATGAAATTACGGTTATTGGAGGAATTAGCATACCTAGTGTTGATCTAAATTTGCCAATTGGTAAAGGAACTTCTAGTTACACTTTAGCTTTAACAGCAGGGACAATGAAAGAAAATCAAGTTATGGGTGAAGGCAACTATGCTTTAGCTGGACATCATATGAAGCGAGAAGATTTACTTTTTAGTCCCTTGTTTA
>DASQMK010000277.1:0-4343 GCA_035645575.1 Metabacillus sp. | reverse complement strand
GTTGGTCTACTTATCGCATTATTTATCTGCATTTTTTTAGTCATAAAACTCGAGTTAAAAAAATTAAAAAACAAGAAGGAATAATCTTACATGTATAGAATTGGTAAAGAAGGCGGGGGTGAAATTAGGAGGAAAAAATGAAAAAATTACTTTTCTTATTAGTCGTAGTCACATTAAGTATTTTAGGCTTTAGTCCATCAGGAGCATTAGCCAGACAAACAACTAAGGAAAAAGACATTCAAGAAGTAAGACATTATGTTGAGAAACAAATGCCTATCTTGGAATCAGAGTTGAAACAATTATCGAAAAACTCTTCTTTGGAAGAGATTGAAGAGCTTATATCAAATCACTATAAGAAACACCCTGCCCCAAAAGCTCTTCAAAATCCAGAATTGTCTGTGTTTAATGTTTTCCCTGATAAGGTGAAAAAATACAAAAAATTTGAAGGAAAATCTTTAAACTTGAACAACCTCATGAACGATCCAAGATCATCCTCATTAGGCGAAATGATTACTTTTGAAAACGACAACAGTAAGGTATCAGTTCTTTTAGGGGAAACTGGACATATTAATATTCTGGAGAATAAAAAAGTGTCCTCTCCACGTCCTCAGAAAAATAAAATAGCTTTGGCTACAGGGACAGAAAGGACTACTGGAATAGGTTATGGATTAGGTGGAGCAAAGCAATTTACCGTATGGGCAGAGGGAAACTTCCGCTATGATGGAAAGAAAGTTTCTGTAATAAGCAATGATGGAGACTGGGTAAGACACCTTTTCGGATCGGTTTTCACTTACACACCTAAAGGTATGGGGAAAGTAAGAGATGCAAGCATAGGAAAATATAAATATAAAGAGGTTTACTCTCGCTTGTTAGTTGAAACTTTAGCTGGATTCAAGTGGGGAAATGCAGTCTTTGGAACAAAAACAGTTGAGGTCTACGTTGGATCAACTGTAAACGGAAATATTTATGGAGGAACAAAATAATTTTTTAAGTAAAGCCTCGCCTAAATAAGAAAAGAGAGACTCACGACTAAAGTCTCTCTTTTCTTTTACATTTTTGGGCTTATTTCTTTGACAGGCTGTTCTGTCAAAGATAATTTTAGAACTTTTGTCACAGTTTGTCAATATTTTTTGTCATTTTCTAGTTTCATACTTATAAGACAGGTAATCCATTAAAGCCATGAACATGCTAGCCCTATACATACCCGCGAAATGAACCGCCAATCCCGCTTGCTTCGCCTCATTATATTTATTCCACTGTTTAGCTAGAGCCACAATGATCTTATGATCTTTAATTCTTTCTTTAATTAGACCAAACATTTCATAGATTTTCTCCTCATCGTCTTCTGTTGCTTTTGTAATAAACCTTACTGCTTGATACGTTAGTATATCATCCCACACCTTTAATCACCTTCACCTTGCTTACAATCCAATAAATCCAAAACATAAGCCATCTCGGGTACTTGCAGATTCCTACATATGTATCATCTATTCGAAAAATCAAAAATCCTAAAAACCAATATGTCACGAATACACAATATGCATAAGTGCCTAATCCTAATAATAAATAAAAACCTATTAACAATAATAAAATCATTTCTTCACCATTTTCTTAATACTGTTTTAGGGATGATACTTCATCCCTATGCTTTACTTTTAAAATTAAATTAGATACTCGTTCTGCTATCATCGATGATCATCAATTCGCTTACAAAAGTATTGAATACACCTTTTAAAAGTATAATTTTTTCTTTGATCGGACTTACTGAATTAAAGTGATAATGCATTTTTACCGCAGAGAAATCTGCACTAGCTGTTCGTCCGACTCCCTCATTAGTAAGCTCATCTTTTATAATCGTAAGATTTTCTTCTGGTGCTTTCACAGAGTCCACTCTGTAATGAATTTTATCGAACATCTCGTCATTTTGGGAAAATGTTAAGATGTCTCCAACATGAACTTCCGTTGGATTTGGCACGTTAAGATATTCGTCAGGTACTGCGAGTCCAAGTGCGCGGTGGAGAGCGATAGCCTTTCCAATATGAACGTTGAAGCAGTCGTCCGGTGCGCCCTTGGCGATCCCTTTTGACTTGACTGCGCCCTCTCCTACCGATTTAAGGAGAGCGACAACAGTCCGTTTCTCTTTATTAACAACGAACTCTACGTTACAAACAATGCCGTGATATGAATATCGTAGTTCTCCGTAGAATGTCCGATATTTAAGGTTTTCGATATCCGCCTTCGCCTGCTCAACGATTTCATCCCGGCGTTCTTGTGCGGTCTTTTCCTGCGGCCGCATATATGTCGTATCCACATCCGCATCGAACTTTCCTTGTTTATAACCTTCGCCATAAGAGCGTAGTCTGATCGCTTGCATAACCGCTTCGCCGTGGGCGATTAGTTCATCGTACCCCATTGCGTCCAAGTTCGGTTTGAATGCATAAGTTTTCCCCAATCCATTATCCTCCTCGTTTTTAATTTCGTTTTTATTGACGATGACTTCATATTCTTTATAGATCACGTAGTAAGCTCTCAACCGATTTATGTCATACTCCTTATAGGCGATCACATCGTTTCCGCAAAATGCATACTTCATATCAACAACAAACTCATCTCCGTTCTTACAAAGGCCTTGTCCCGTATCTGCATTCGTAATTAAAATTCGGTCATTTCTATTTGCCGGACGCTTTTCTGTGACGATAAGTTCTGCGTCTTCTTTTCGAATTGCCGCTAAACGCCCATATCTCCTCCGTGTTGTATATAGACGACGATCTTCTTTTTCGATCTCAAATACATGACCGATTTTATCTTTATACCAAAAGTTAGGACTAATTGATTTTAAAATCCGCACATACTTTTTTGTTTTAGTCATTTACACAACCACCTTTAATTATTTCATCATTATTAATTAGTTTTATTAAATTAAGATTACAAATAGCAAAGCTCGTTTTCGCTATTTTCTTCAACTTTTTCGACTGTTTTTTCAGACACAAAAGATTTAGTTTTATCTTCATTAAATTCGCTAAGGCACTCTTGCAAAAAGCTTCTTCTCTCCATATTTGCAAATTTTCTAATTCCATGATTAATTGCTTCTGATTGTCCTAAAACCAACATAAATTCTTTAGCACGTGAAAAACCAGTATAAATTAGGTTTGCATTTAATTGATATTTTGATGATTTATCAATAATGACGATGACTACTTTATATTGACTACCTTGAGACTTGTGAATTGTAGTAACCCATGAATGAACGATATTCGTAAGAATTACTCCAAATTTAAATTTAACTTTAACTTTAATGCCATCAAAATCAATGATAAAAACCTTTTCTTCTTCATTAATGTCTACAATTATCCCTGTATCTCCGTTGAACACATCTGCCAAACCACCATCAGATGTTTCTACTCTATACGTATTCACTGTGTTCATCACTGAGTCTCCCACACGAAATGTTACTTGGTTATCCTTGCTACCTACCCTCTTCTCTTTCTTGTTATCTGATGGAGGGTTCACAATTTTTTGGATTTCTTTATTAAGCTCCATTGTCCCAAGTTTTCCTTTATTTGTTGGAGTTAAGATAACAACCTCATCATGACTAAATCTCTTTAAAACATTTTTATAATTTTTAATTACTCCATCGCGAACATATTTTTGATCTGACAGCCAAAATACGCAGTCTCTGCCAAACTGGATACGACCTTCCGTTTCTTCGTTAAGAAATATTTCACCATTCCTAACTTTGGTGGAGATATCTAAAATCCCTCCATCCGCTTGTCTAAAGACTTTCTTTAACTTTGAAATTTTAATACTCAAACTATTAATGCAGTCGTATAAGAAGTTTCCAACCCCCACACTTGGTAATTGAAAGTCATCTCCTACAAATAAAATTCGCGCATTCTCATTTTCAATTGATTTGAAGAGTTTTGACAAAATGAAAACATCACACATAGAGCTTTCATCCACAATGATAATATCCTCAGTGATAGGATTTATTGCATTTTCATCCTCTCCAAACACTCCCGTTTTACGATGAATAGTTGAAGCTTGTCTTCCAGTATAACCAGTCATAACTTTACTCGCCTTACCTGTTGGTGCTAATAATGCTGTGGTTAAACTCTTTTTGTCAATTAACTCTAATAGTATTCTTTGTAACCAGCTCTTACCCATACCTCCTCCACCAACTAAGAATAAGATATTGTTTTCATTCCAATCATAAAAAAACTGTCTTTGATTTTCTTCCAGCTCAACATCGTTATCTTGACAATATTCATCTAAAAATGAATCTAATTCTTCTCTTGAGAAAAGTTGTTTAGAAGTTGTTTTAAATTGAATCATTCTTTGAGCTA